>CAMBSR010000100.1 GCA_945870475.1 Phycisphaera mikurensis NBRC 102666 | reverse complement strand
GTCACGCGCGTGTTGGACGGATCGACGGGCATGCGCTGCATCAGCGGCGCAAGCTTGGTGGCAACGGGCTCCGGCATCTGCTTCATGAGCTTGCGAAGCTGGCCTTCCATCAGGGTGACGGCTTCGCCAAGCTGCGCGCCGGAGACCTTCAGGGCATCGTTCTCGGCAACGAGCTCGTCGCGCTTCTTGTTGGACTCCTCCACCGCGGCCTCGGACTGCTTGATGCGGTCCTTGAGGATCCCCACTTCCTTCCCCACGAGCTCGATGCGCCCCTGCAGGATCTCCTTGCCCTGCTGCCAGTCGTTGCGTTCCTTGGAGATGATCTGCTGCGTCTCGATCCACTTGTTGAGCGTCACGCGCGTCTCGTCCAGCGTGGGAGCGGACTTCGCGGAACCGGCCGCGGGGGCAGCCTCGGCGGGCTTGGTTCCATTGGCAGGCGCCGTGTCCGATGTCTTCTCGGCAGGCTTGTCGGCAGCCTGCCTGGACGTCGACTTGGTGGAGGACTTGGCGGGAATGCCCGTGGCGGAATCCTGCGCGGCGGTCGGCGCCTCGGCGGCACCGAGCACCGGGATGCAGGCCGCCGCGGCCACGCACATCGCCGCACGGAGGCGCTGCGTCGCAGTCGATTGGGTATTGTTGGACTTGTGGTGCACGTGGGGACTGGCCTTTGACTGTGGCCAACGATCCGCGGCGGACGTTGCCGGGATCGCTGTCAGACGGTCGATGACGGTTCCGAGAGTTTTGAACGATAAGGAGCGGCTGCAAGCGGTCCGCAAAGATTGCGTTCACGTTCGGTTAACGCCCCGCGTCACACGGCCCAGCGGCCAGGAACCCCCTTTCCATGCGCCACGCTCCGCTCTTCCTCGGCCTCGATATTGGAACGTCATCCCTCAAGGCACTGATAACCAATGCGGACGGGAGCGTCATCGCCCACGCCTCGGCGGAGTACCCGCTCGCCACCCCCCACCCCGGCTGGAGCGAGCAGGACCCCGACCAGTGGGTTGCCGCGGCGCACGCCGCCACGCGCGAGGCGCTGGTCCGCGCCTGCGCCGCGGGCCACGCCGAACCCGGTCGCCGCATCGCCGCGATCGGATTCAGCGGCCAGATGCATGGCGCCACCTTCGTGGACCGCGACAACCGTCCGCTGCGCCCATGCATCCTGTGGAACGACTCCCGCAGCGCCGACGAGTGCGAGGAGCTCGATCGCGCGATCGGCGCACCCGTCATCCTGCAGCGCACCGGCAACCGAATGCTGGCGGGCTTCACCGCGCCGAAGGTGCGCTGGCTGCAGAGGAACGAGCCGTCGCTGTGGGCGCGCACCGACTGCGTGCTGCTCCCGAAGGACTATGTGCGGCTCTGCCTCGGCAGCGTGCGCGCAACCGACGCGGCCGATGCGAGCGGCACGCTCTACTTCGATGTCGAGCACCGCGCATGGAGCGCCGACATGCTGCGCGACCTGGGCATCGCCACCACCCAGGTGCCCGGATGCCATGAATCACCGGACATCGTGGACCGACTCTCTGCGTCGGCCGCGTCCGCGATGGGTCTCGCCGCCGGCATCCCGATGGTGGCAGGCGCAGGCGACCAGGCCGCGAACGCCGTGGGTTCGGGCATCGTGGCGCCCGGCGCGGTGGCCGCGAGCCTTGGGACATCGGGCGTGATCTTCGCCGCAAGCGATTCCTTCCGCGCGTCGCCGGATGGCGCGCTCCACGCGTTCTGCCATGCGCTGCCCGGGCGCTGGCACGTGATGAGCGTGATGCTCTCCGCGGCCGGAAGCCTGCGCTGGTTCCGCGACACGCTCGCGCGCGATGCAACCGCGCGCGCCGCCGCGGCGGGCGTGCCCGACTACGAGCTTCTCGATCGCGACGCCGCATCCGTCGCGCCGGGCTGCGAAGGGCTGCGATTCCTGCCAACCCTGGCCGGCGAACGCTGCCCGTTCCCGGATCCGCACGCGCGCGGTGCGTTCACCGGCATCAGCCTCGCGCACGGCCAGGCGCACTTCACGCGGGCCGTCATGGAAGGCGTCGCCGCCAGCATGGGCCTCTGCATGGAGATGATCCGGGCGGCAGGGATCCACGCGCCCCAGGTGATCGGATCGGGGGGTGGCTTCGAGAGCGCACGGTGGACCTCCATGCATGCGACGGCCTTCGGGATACCGATCGTGCGCGCAGAAATCCCGGACGCCGCCGCCCGCGGGGCCGCGATCCTTGCAGCGATCGGGGCAGGAGCACTGGATCCTGGCACGCTGCACCCCCCAATTTCCCAGAGCGGCACCACCCAGCCGGATCGGTCGCAAGGTCCACTTCTGCAAGCTCTTATGGAGGAACAGGCGCTTCTCCAGAGAACCCTGCGTTTGCTGAAGGGCAACAAATGACCGGATGATTCTTGCATTTCGCCGCTCCCGGGCTACTTTCCGGATGTTGGAGGCTGGTCGAGGAGGCGAAAAGGGCCAACTCTGCCTTTCCCTCCTCCCTCACAAGGGAGACCGATGCGCCCGATGGGTTCAACCCCATCGGGCGTTCTATTTCATCACTGCCTTTTGTCACTGCTTGGGAGCCTGGTCCGCCGGCCGCTCCGGGGGCAGTCCCATCTCCGCGCGCAACCCGGCCGCCGCGCGCTCGTCATCCGCCTTCAGCTTGGCAGCGAGCTCCGCGTCCCCCTTCTCCTGGCGCTGGACTGCCTTCCACGCCACGTACGCGATGGCAAGCATTCCCACCAGCGCCGCGGCCATCGTGGCTGCCTGCGAAGCGATCGATCCACCTTCGGCGAGCGACGTTGCCGCGCTCACGCCACCGCGCTCGACTTGAAGCCGGACTTGCGGAGCACGTTGACCTGTGCCTGGAGGTACGTGCCGGGGCAGAGCGTCTGCGCGCCCGGCCATTCCTGGTGCGTCTTCACGACGTTGGCCCGGAGCTTGTAGTAGGCGCGCAGCTGCGCGACCGTGCGATTGAGCGCCGCCACCTGCGCCGGCGACGGCGCCTGCAGCATGAAGTTGCCCAGGCACATCACCCCGATGTTGTTCTCGTTGCGGAACTTGACGTGCGCACCCTGCCAGCGCGTGACGTCACGGCCCTGCCACACGACACCGGAACGATCCACGATGTAGTGGTAGCCGATGTCGCTCCAGCCCTTGCCGCGGTGGCCGTTGCGGATCCATTCGAGCCGCTCCCGTGCCTCCGTCTCCGTCAGACCCCAGTACGGCGTCATGCCGTCGTGGTGGATCGTGATGTACTTCGGGGGAAGCATCCGGTCCATGTCGGTGTAGTCGGGGGTGCCATGCGCCCACGCAGAGCGCGGGCGGGCGAAGGGCACCGGGCCCCCGTACACCGTCTCCGGCGGAGCGGGCGGCGGGCACGTTCCCACGCTCTCGCCCGGCTTCGGTGCGAGGCAGATCGCCCCGGCGGGAGCGGGCGGAACGGGGGCGGGGATGTCGGGCCACTCCGGACCGGGCAAGCGCCCGGTGGCAAGCTGGCTCTTCGAGGTCGCGCAGCCGGCCACGAACAACGCACCGAAGAAGACGAACGAACGCCGAGCGATGCGCATGCCGCGCTCGGCTGAATGCTGAAGGCGGTGCGCATCGGGCGCGCCCGCATTGCTCGGATCAGTGCTCATGTCGGCTTCCTTGCTGACTGCTACGCACGGGCCACGACGGAAGGTCGCGCGTCCTTCCTTGGATCGGCGCACCCCTGTTGGCTGCTGCAGTCTACGCAGGAAATGCCTGCTTTCCCGGACATCGGCGGAAATTGCCGACCGCCCCGCCGCACGTTCAGCCGGCGCGCCGCGTCCGGCACTCCGCCAGACCGACCATGCGCTTGGCATCGCCATCCCAGACCTTGAGCCGCAGGCAGCGGACCACCTCCATGGGCCGAAGCGACGTGGTCTTCGGGCGCCAGAGCTCCGGGATGGCCTCCTTGGCCTCCGGCAGGCGGTAGAACGGGATCCGGGCGTTCAGGTGGTGCACGTGGTGGTACCCGATGTTCCCGGTGAACCATGCCATGAGCGGGCCCGTCCGCAGGAAGCTCGAGGACTCCATGGCGGCGATCTCGTACGCCCACCCCCCGCGGGAGTGGAACGTGACGGTGGGGAAGTTGTGCTGGGCGTAGAAGAGGTAGGAACCGAGGGCGCTCGCCAGGAACTGCGGCAGGAACACCGTGAACAGGAACACCTGCCACCCCAGGAACGAGGTCACCAGCACGGCCACGGTGGCATGCAGCAGGATCGCCACCAGGCCGTCGAAGTGCTCGCGCGGCTCGCGGAGGAACGGCTGCACGCACATCCCCGAGAGGAACACCGTGAAGTACCCAAAGAGGATCGTGAGCGGGTGCCGCGCCAGGAGGTAGCGGAACCGGTCGCGACGCGACGAACGCAGGTACTGCGCCTTGGTCATCACCGGGAAGGAGCCGATGTGCGCGCCACCCAAGCGGGAATTGTGCTTGTGATGGTGGTCGTGCGAGCTGCGCCAGACGCTGCTCGGGCTCAGGAGGTGGAGCCCCACGCACCACATCAGGGCCGCCGCGAATCGCGAGCGATGCAGGATGGCGCGATGCTGGTGATCGTGGAAGAGGACGAAGAGCCGCACCGTCAGCAGGCCGGCAAGCACGCTGAACGCGAGCGTCGCCGGGAACGGGAGGCGCACCAGCGTTCCCGCGAGCGCTGCCACCAGGAGACCGAGCGTCGACCACACGCACCACCAGCTGCGGAGCGTGTCATCCGACGCGAACTCCCGGGTCGACAGGATGAGTTCCTTGCCGGACCGGGGCAACTTCCGCGTTGCCGCGCGCATGGGTAATGGTTGCGCGATGGAGATCTAGGAGTTCGCCTTCACGTCGGCGAAGCTCCGCCGAAAGAGCGATCTCCATGCTCTGTTGCGCTTCAACATGGCCCAATCCTAGTGGCCGCGCGCGCCGCCGGAACGCACCAAACCGCACGATTGCGAAAGCATCCGCCGGACCCCCTCGCGGGGCGCCGCACGCGCCCGAAAAACGCCTGAAATCACAGGCCAAAATCACATCCTTCCAAAGCGCCTGCAAGCGTTGGAAAGTCGCGGTTTCGGGTACGATTTGACCCTCACCTCATGCCAGATTCCACACCCATCCCCGCAGCGCCTGCCACGAACCCGAACGCCGCGCCGACCGCCGACCAGTACACGTCGAGCACCATCCAGGTGCTCGAGGGACTCGAGGCGATCCGCAAGCGCCCGGGCATGTACGTCGGCGGCGCCGGACCCGAAGGCCTGCACCACCTCGTCTACGAGTGCGTCGACAACGCCATCGACGAGGTGATGGCCGGCTACGCCACCGAGGTCTTCGTGACCATCGGCGTGGACGGCAGCTGCATGGTGCAGGACGACGGCCGCGGCATGCCCGTGGACCCGATGAGGCACGAGAACCCGGCCATCAACGGCCGTCCCGCGGTGGAGGTCATCCTCACCGAGGTGCACGCCGGCGGCAAGTTCGACGGCAACGCGTACAAGGTGTCGGGCGGCCTGCACGGCGTCGGCATCAAGTGCGTCAACGCGCTCAGCGAATGGACCGAGGTGGAGGTCGACAAGGGCGCCAAGACCTACAAGATCGCCTTCGCGCGCGGCGAGGTCAGCGCACCGCTCCACGTGATCGCCGAGCGCCAGACCGCGGGCCGCAACGGCACGCGCATCAGCTTCAAGCCCGATCACGAGATCTTCGCCGACACCAACTTCCAGTTCGAGCGCCTCGAGCACCGCCTGCGCGAGCTCAGCTTCCTGAACCCGGGCGTGAAGATCCACCTGCGCGACGAGCGCGTCGACTCCGCCGGCAACATCCGCCAGGAGACCTTCCACGCCGCCGACGGCCTGGCCGGCTACGTGCGGCACATCAACTCCGCCAAGAACGTGCAGAGCCCGGTCATCGCCGTCACCCGCGAGGACGAGGTCAGCGGCATGCGCGCCGACATCGCCATGCAGTACACGGACTCGATGAGCGAGCTCCTGCTGGCCTTCGGCAACAACATCCCCAACCGCGACGGCGGCACGCACGTCACCGCGTTCAAGCAGGCGCTCACCGTGGCCATCAACGGCTACGCGCGCCGCACCGGCCTCTTCAAGGACGGCAAGGACCAGGTCACCGGCGAGGACCTGCGCGAGGGCCTGAGCGCCATCGTCAGCGTCAAGCTGAAGAACCCCACGTTCAACAACCAGACCAAGGAGAAGCTCCTCAACCCCGAGGTGGCTCCCTTCGTCAGCGGCGCGCTCAACGAGCTGCTGGGCGCATGGCTCGAGGAACACCCGGCCGACGCCAAGGGCATCTGCAACCGCGCCAAGCTCGCGGCGGAAGCCCGCGAGGCGGCACGCAAGGCGCGCGAACTCATCAAGCGCAAGGGCGCGCTCGACTCGGGCGGCATGCCGCACAAGCTGGCCGACTGCTCCTCCTCCGACGTCGAGAAGACCGAGCTCTTCATCGTCGAGGGTGACAGCGCAGGCGGCAGCGCCAAGGGCGGCCGCGACCACGTGCACCAGGCCATCCTGCCGCTGCGCGGAAAGCTCCTCAACGTGGAGCGCGCGCGCCTCGACAAGGTGCTCGGCTTCGAGGAAATCCGCACGCTGATCCAGGCGCTCCAGTGCGGCATCGGCGAGGACTTCGACCACTCCAAGCTCCGCTACGGCCGCGTCATCATCATGACCGACGCAGACGTGGACGGCAGCCACATCCGCACGCTGCTCCTCACCTTCTTCTTCCGGCAGATGCCCGAGCTCGTGAAGCGCGGCCGCATCTTCATCGCGCAGCCGCCCCTCTACCAGGTGCTGCGCGGCAAGCAGGGCGAGTACGTCCTCAACGACCGCGAGATGGGCGACGCGCTGGTGGAGCTGGCGCTCAAGCACTGCTCGCTCGCGGTGCGCGATGCGCAGGGCGAGATCGCCCACGAGATCCCGGCAGACAAGGTGCGGACCGTGATCCGCATCCTGAACCGCCTCGAGGAGCTCGTCACCATCTCGCAGCGCCGCGGCATCCAGTTCCCCACCCTGCTGGCGGCACGCGACCTGGATCCCACGGGCGAAGGCCACCTCCCCGGCTGGCAGCTCGCATGGGCCGGCGGCGACGCGCTCTTCTTCGCCGAAGCCGACGCCATGTCCTACATGGACAAGAACGGCCTCGAGCTCGGCGAGGCGCACAAGCCCGGCGCCACGCCGCAGGCACCGCAGGCCGCCGATGCACGGCGCCCCGCGCAGCTGCGCGTCCTGCACGAGAACAAGGAGCTCGAGAAGCTCTTCCAGCAGCTCGTGGCCAACGCCATCAGCATCTCCGACTGGGCGCTCGTCCAGGAGGAGAGCGTCACCGGCGAGCGCCTGCCCACCAAGTACGCGTGGCGCGTTCGCAACGACAAGGACGGCTCGCACGAGTGGGTGGAGGCGGCCAACGTCCCCAGCATCCTGCGCACCCTCTACGAGGTGGGCCGCCGCGGCATCGAGGTCAAGCGCTTCAAGGGCCTGGGCGAGATGGAGGCGGTGCAGCTCTGGGAGACCACCATGGATCCCGCCAAGCGCACCCTGCTCCGCGTCACCTGGGATGCCGCCAGCGAGGCTGACCAGCTCTTCTCGATCCTCATGGGCGAGAACGTCGAGCAGCGCCGCAACTACATCGAGAAGCACGCGCTCGAGGTGAAGAACCTGGACGTCTGAGCAGGCGGATCACTCGTCGCCGCGCGGCGGCGGGCCATCGCCACGCGGCGGCGGCGGCGGCGCCATGCGTACCGGCTTGCTCGGGGGCGCGAACCAGTTGTCGGCAAACGCGCCGCCGGGCACGTCCACGCGCTCGATGGTGACCGTGCGCGGTTCCGCGCGACGGCCGCCTTCGCGACCGCCGCCACCGCCCGTG
>CAMBSR010000099.1 GCA_945870475.1 Phycisphaera mikurensis NBRC 102666 | reverse complement strand
GGCTTCATCGGCACGGTCGTCGGCCTCTCGCAGGCCATCGGCTCGTTCACCGACGTGCTGAACCAGGCCGGCGGCGACGCAGGCAGCATCAAGAGCAAGCTCGGTCCCGTGGTCGGCGGCCTCGCCACCGCGTTCGAGACCACGCTGGTGGCGCTGCTGGCCGCGGTGGTCATCCAGCTCATCTCCACGTGGGTCTACAAGCGCGAGGAAGCGCTGCTCGACTCCATCAACGAATTCACCACCGAGCACATCCTTTCCCGGCTCAAGCTCACCGACTGGCAGTGACCCATGGGACGACGCAAGAAGCGCGAAGAGGCTCCGCTGAGCCTGTTCTCCTTCCAGGACATCATGGCATGCCTCACCGGCATCCTGATCCTGGTGGCGCTGCTCCTTGCCATCGACGGCCTCTCCGACACCATGCAGGCCACGCCGGGCCAGAGCGGCGCGCCCGTGGAAGCGGACGTGGCCGCGCGGCTGCCCGAGCTGCGTGAGCAGGTGGCCATCCTCAAGCGCAGCCTCGACGACCGCAAGGGCGGCAAGGACGTCACGCAGGCCGAGGTGGACGTGCTGGAGGACCGCGTCAAGCAGCTCGCGCAGGAGGCCGAGCGCACGCGCAAGCGGCTCGAGAAGGCGGACGCCGAGCTCGCGCGCGTCACCGCCGAGCAGGAAAGGGTCGCGCGCCGGATCCAGGAGCTGCGCGATCGCCTGGCCGCCGCCATGCGTTCCGAGCAGGAGCAGGCGCTGCGCGAGCGCGTCAAGTTCCGCCCGGGCATGCGCAACGCCAAGTCGCCCGTGTTCGTCGAACCCACGTTCGGCGGCGTGGCCATCGGTGAGCTCGATGCCAATCGCACGCCCGTGCGCGTGGCGGACCTGCGCGACCCGAACGCCGACGCGCGGATCGTCGGCGCGCTCGGCAACCGCATGCCGGACACCTCGTACATGGTGTTCGTGGTGCACCAGGACGCCATCCCCCGCTTCGAGCGCCTGCGCGATGCCATGATCCGCCGCGGCTACGAGGTCGGCTGGCAGCTCTGGGACGGCGCACCCGCCAGTTTCCTGGACGGCGCGGCCGAGTCGCAGGGCCAGGTGCCGCTCGTGCTTCCGGATGCGGCGCCTGCTGCGCCTGCGAACGGAGGCACGCCATGAGCTTCCGTTCCAGCCGTCGCCGTCGTCGCGGGAGTCGCCGGAGCGCCTCGCTCGCCGGCGATCCGCTCGACCTCTTCCTCGACGCCATCACCAACGCGCTCGGCGTCATCATGTTCATCCTGCTGATGGTGGTGCTCTTCGGGCGCGCCGGCGAATCGCAATCCGAGTCCACCGCGCCGGTGGCCGCAGACGTGCGGCTCGTGCGCGAACTGGAGGAGGAACGCAAGGACCTGCAGGCGAAGATCGACGCCTTGCCGCCCGCCGGCGATCCGGCGCTCGCGGCCCGTTGGAGGGCCGCCAACGAACGGTTGCCCAAGCTCGAGGACGAGATCACCCAGCTCCGCAGCGAGGTTGCCCGCCGGGAATCGGCGCTCGCCGCAGCAACCGCCACGCTTGCGGCCGACCTCAAGATCATGGAGAAGCTCGAGTCCGAGGCGAGCACCAGGCAGGCGAACGTCGCCAAGCCCGCCGGCTTCGTGCGCGTCAGCATGTTCAAGCAGGACACGCGCAAGTCCGTCATCCTGGTCCTCAACGACGGCAAGATCTCGCGATTCCGCGCAACGCCGGGCGCGGAGCAGGTGGTCATCTCGCCGCCCACCGCCGGGCAGCCGATCACCGACGCCGCCTCCGCGGCCGCCGCGGTGCGCCAGCTCCTCGACGGCTTCCAGCCCACCACGCACACCGTGGACCTCATCGTCTGGGAGGGTTCCTTCCGCCAGGCCAAGCTGGTGGAGCAGGCGATCCTCGACCGGGGCTTCGACTCCAACCCGCTCCCGGTGCTTGCCGGGAAGAACATCGAGAGCGACAAGAAATCGAAGGGCGGGGCGCAGTAACTTCCCCGTTCCGATGCCGACGCCGCAGCGCCCATTCCTCGTCCGCGCCGCACGCTCCGCGGCCCTTGCGCTGGCGCTCGCGGCCATCGCGGGATGCGGCAAGCCGATCATCGTGCACGCGGTGACCGAGTCCGCGGCCGATCCCATCGCCGACGTGCGCGTCTACCGCCACCGCTTCGGCTTCTTCAACTTCTTCCCCGGGAAGAAGTTCGTGGAGACCGGCCCCGATGGTCGCGCGGAAGTGATGGTGGGCTCCGCCAACACCAACCTCACCATGCTGCGCGCCGGCTACGAGCCGGTGATCTTTGGCGTCTTCGAGAAGCCCTCGGTCGCCATCGCGCCCGACAAGGGCGGCTACGACTACGTCATCATGTTCGCCGACGTGAAGGACAAGCCGAACAACGAGTACGCGGTGCGCTTCCACCCCGTGCGCCGCGAGCCGATGACGCTCGAGGTGCTCGACTCGCGCACCAATGCCCCGGTGCCCGGCGCCGACGTCTACGGCGCCACGTTCCTCTACCTGCCGCAGCCCGGCGTCGAGGCGGACTGGGGCTTCCCGCCGCTGCAGACCTCCAAGACCGACGCCGCCGGCAAGGCGGTGGTCGACCAGGTCTCCGGATTCCGAAACCGCGTCACCGTGCGTCTTGCCGGCTACCAGGACGCGGTGGTGGCCTTCGACGGCCGCACCATCACCGGGCCGCGCTCGGTGGACGTGCCGTTGCGCAAGCTCCAGCTCAAGCAGGTGGACTTCCTGGTGGTGGACGCCAAGACCAAGGCGCCTGTTGCCGGCGCAGAGGTGCGCCTGGGCGAATCGCGCGATGGCCTGCCGCCGAACCCCAACGGCTGGACGAAGGTGGTCGGCACGGACGGCCGCACGGGCCCGATGCCCGTGCCCGACCTCGAACCGTTCCTCGTGAGCGTCACCAGCAGCAACTACAAGGAGTGGCGCGGTGCACCGGTCTGGCGTTCGCTCGACGACGGGCAGACCAAGAAGCTTGAGCTCGAGCGCAAGTAGCGCGGGGCAGGGCGCACACGCGCAGGGCTTCGCGGCGGTGCCACGGGCGAGCGCCCGGAACCCGCCGCACGATTTTCGCCCCGTCGCCCGCATCAAGCCGATCTAGCATCCATGGTCCAGCCATGCCTTCCGCACCCGATCCAGCCCTCGGCCACGCTTGTCCCCACCTGGACAAGAACGATCCCCGGTGCCAGGAACGGTTCCGGATGGCCGAGCTCGACGCCATGTACCGCTACTGCCTCGGCGGCTACTACGGATGCAAGCTGTTCCACCGCATCAACCGCGAGGAGACGCACCCCGCGCGCAGCACGCAGCCCGCGCAGGAGGTGACCGTCAATGGCCGAGTCGTCCGCCGATCCCGAAGCACCTGAGTTCGACCGAGCGATCGGCGGCTTCATGACGTTCGCGCGCATCGAGGCCGGCCTGGCCGCCGCCACGCTCGAGGCGTACGCGCGCGACCTGCAGGAGATGCTCGTCTTCCTCCTGCCGCTCGGCGTGCGCGAGCCGAAGGACGTCACCGTCGACCACCTGGCCGCGCACATGCGCCACCTCTCGCGCGAGCGCGGGCTGGACGCGCGCTCCATCGTGCGCCACCTGGCCACCATGCGCGTCTTCTTCCGCTGGCTGCACGCCAACTTCAAGCTGGAGAAGGACCCGGCGCGCCTCCTGGAGCGGCCCACCACGTGGAAGAAGCTCCCCGGCACGCTCACGCCGGGGCAGATGAAGAAATTGGTCGAGACCCCGTGCGCGGACCACGGCGCCCTCTGGCTGCGCGACCGCGCCATGCTGGAACTCATGTACGCCGCCGGCCTGCGCGCCAGCGAGGTGGGCACGCTCAAGGTCAACGACTTCAACGAGACGCTCGGCATCGTCAACGTGATCGGCAAGGGCAACAAGCAGCGCATCGTGCCGATCGGCCAGCCCGCCATCGACGCGGTGAAGCGCTACATGGCGGAGCTGCGCCCGCACCTCACGCGCTTCAACGACGGCCGCGACGGCTACCGCCTGCTGCTCTCCCACACCGGTCGTCCGCTCGAGCGCGTGGCCGTCTGGCAGCTGGTGCGCAAGTACGCGCTTGCTTCGGGAATCCGCGGCGTGCACCCGCATCTCCTGCGCCACTCGTTCGCCACGCACCTGGTGGCGGGCGGTGCGGATCTGCGCGTGATCCAGGAGCTGCTGGGCCACTCCGACATCGGCACCACGCAGATCTACACGCACGTCGACCGCAGCCACCTGCGCGACACCATCGCTGCCTTCCATCCGCGCGAGGCCGCCGGCAAGAAGCGCGGCGCGGCGTAAGGCCGGCGCCGGGATACGTGCAGCAGTTGCCGGATTCCATGCCGCAATCATGCGCGCATCGCGGGCCGTTAGCATCCCGCGCGTGGCATCCGCAGATCCGTGCATCATCGTCATCCTCGGCGCGTCAGGCGACCTCACGCACCGCAAGCTCATCCCTGCGCTCTACGAGATGAGCCGCCGCGGCGCGATCGACGCGCGCACGCAGGTGCTTGGCGTCAGCCGCCGCGCAAAGAGCGACGAGCAGTTCCGCGAGGAGCTCGCCGTGGATGCGCGCAAGGCGCTCGGTGCGGAATTCAAGGATGACGCGTGGAAGCCGCTCGCCGACCGCATCCATTACGTCGCGGGCGACGCTGCCACCGCGGACGCATGGCCCGCCATCACGCAGGCGATCCACGCGCTCGACGCCAAGGCCGGCACCTGCGGCAACGTGCTCTTCTACCTCTCGGTGGCGCCCGAGCTCTACGAGCCCATCATCACGCAGATCGACGCCGCCGACCTCGTCACCGAGGGCAAGCGCTGGTGCAGCGTCGACCCCGCCAAGCGCAGCTGGCAGCGCATCGTGGTGGAGAAGCCCTTCGGGCATGACCTGGATTCGGCGAAGTCGCTCAACCGCGCGCTCGGCCGCGTGTTCGAGGAGGACGCCGTCTACCGCATCGACCACTACCTGGGCAAGGAAGTGGTGCAGAACCTGCTGGCGTTCCGCTTCGCCAACTCCATCTTCGAGCCGGTGTGGAACGCCAACTACGTGGATCACGTGCAGATCACCGCGGCGGAGACGCTCGGCGTGGGCACGCGCACCGCGTTCTACGACCAGACCGGCGCCATCCGCGACATGATCCAGAGCCACCTGCTGCAGATCATGGCGTTCGTGGCCATGGACCCGCCATCGAGCTGGTCGCCGGCCATGATCAACGCCGAGAAGCGGAAGATCGTCGAGAGCATCCAGGTGCCGAGCGCCGCCGAAGCCGCCAAGTGCGTCGCGCTCGGCCAGTACGGCGCCGGCAAGATCGGCGCGGTGGAGGAGCCCGCGTACCACCAGCTGCCTGGCATGGCCGCGGGCACCGGCACCGAGACCTTCGCCGCGCTGCGCTTCACCTTCGACAACTGGCGCTGGGGCGGCACGCCCTTCTACGTGCGCACCGGAAAGCGCATGGCCGCCAAGCGCACCGAGGTGGTGATCCAGTTCAAGGAGCCGCCCGCCAACCTGTTCCGCTCGCTCACCAAGGAGCCGGTGCAGGTCGACCGCATGATCATCCAGATCGCGCCCGGCGAGAGCTTCAGCCTCCGCTTCAACAGCAAGGTGCCCGGCGCCGGATTCTCGCTGCGCCCCGTGGAGATGGTGATGGACTACCGCCAGCAGTTCGGCAACGACTCGGTGGAGGCGTACGGGCCGCTCCTCGTGGACTGCATGCGCGGCGACCAGACGCTCTACAAGACCCGCGAGGAAACCGAGGACGCCTGGCGCGCCGTCATGCCGTTCCTCGGCGTGGCCAGCGCACCGATGCGCGCCGGCATCAACGCCAATTACGAGCCCGGCTCGTGGGGTCCGAAGTCGGCGGACGAGCTGCTGGCGCGCGACGGTCGGGCGTGGCACAACGGGTGAGGTGGCAGCGCTGCGTCACCGCACCGCGTCATCCGCTCACCCTCGCAGTGCCACCCACAGGTTCGCCGCGTTGAACGCCGCGTGCGCGATCATCGGTGCCCACAGGCGGCCGGTGCGCTCGTAGAGCATGCCCCATCCCACGGAGAGCACCACCAGCGTCGCCAGCGCGCCCACCTGCGAGCCCTCGGTGAGGACGCCCCAGTGGACGATGGCGAAAAGGATGCTCGTCACCGCGATCGCGCCGCGCGGCTTGAGACCCGCGGCCTTGAGTCCCTGCTGCAGGAGTCCCCGGTAAAGGAGCTCCTCGGCCACCGGCGCCAGCACCGCGGCGCCCAGGATCGCCAGCCACCACCACGGGTCGCGCGCGCCGGAGTGCGAGAGCGCGTCGAGCGTCTGGTGCGCCACGGCCGGCGCCACCGCGCCCCACCATGACTGCACCCATGCCACGCCGCCGCCGATCGCCTGCGTGACGGGCCACAGCATGAGTGCCGCCGCAAGCGCCATCACCAGCGACTCGAGCGCACCGCGCGGGTGCTGGTGCACGCCGCCGCGCGCCACCGCCGTGTGCGCGCCGCGCGGCCGGAATTGCGGCACCGTGAAGAGGAACGCCACCACGGCGACCTGCGCGGCATGCGCCAGCACCGATTTCCCCGCCATCATTCGCAGCGGGGCCGCGGGATCTTCCGGCGCAAACGCCGTCACCGCGATCGACGCGCCCACCGCCGCCGCCAGGAATGCCGCCGCGAATCCGAAGATGCTCGGCTCGCCGCGCAGCGTCCACGCGGGGCCGATGCGCGGCGTGGCGCGGAACCACTCGCCGCGCAGCACGGCCGCCACCGCTGCCGCCGCCAGCACGCACCAGAGCGCCAGCATCCACCCCCCCACCGCAGGCGTAGACTGTGTCGCCCCGTCCGCGGGAGCCGCGGCGAGTGCCGTGCCGCCCAGCCAGCCCGCCGCCACCGCGCCGATGATCCCCGTCCTCAAGCACATCATCGAGCACAAGCACCGCGAGGTGGCGGATGCCCGCCGTGCCGTGCCGCTCGAAGTGCTCAAGGAGCGGATCTCCGAGCTCGGCCGCCCGCGCAACTTCTTCCGCAACGTGGTGGACGACCGGCACCCCAACGCCATGCGCGTCATCGCCGAGGTGAAGAAGAAGAGCCCGTCCGCGGGGGTCATCCGCGAGGACTTCGATCCGGTGGCCATCGCCCGAAGTTACTGGGAAGCGGGCGCGGCCGCGATCAGCTGCCTCACCGACCGCGAGTTCTTCGGCGGCGACCTCTCCTACATCCACGCCATCCGCGACGCGGTGCCGCTTCCGGTGCTGCGCAAGGACTTCATCATCGACGAGTACCAGGTGTGGGAGGCGCGCGCCGCCGGCGCCGACGCCATCCTCCTGATCGCCGAGTGCCTGCACGAGCGGGAAATCATCGATTTCCAGATCCTGGCCACCGAGCTCCAGATGACCACGCTCCTCGAGGTGCACTCCCTCGACAGCCTCTGGCGCGTGATCAACCACGTGGGATTCCCGCATGCGGGCTACGGCCTGCTGGGGATCAACAACCGCGACCTCACCACCATGAAGACGGACCTGGGGCATGCCCTCCGCATCGCCGACATGGTCGAGGCACCCACGCGCCGCGTGATGGTGGCCGAGAGCGGCATCCGCACCGCGGACGACATGAAGCGGCTCCGTTCCCACGGGATCCACATCGCGCTGGTGGGCGAGTCCCTGATGCGGGAGCCGGACCCGGGCGCCGCGCTGCGCGCGCTGCTTGCCTGAATTCGCGGGAAGTCCGCGCAGGCGTGGAATCGTCCGGCCTCCACCACCTCCTATACTCACGCCGTGCCCAGCACCGCCGCAACCTCCGCGAACCTCGGTTCCGATGCCGTCACCAACGGCATCCGCATCCGCGTGAACCCGCAGTTCATCCCGGAGACCAGCGACCCGATGGGC
>CAMBSR010000098.1 GCA_945870475.1 Phycisphaera mikurensis NBRC 102666 | reverse complement strand
AGCGCCCGCGCATGATGAAGGTGGCATGCGCGCACTCGGACCGCGTGATCGTGACGAGCGACAACCCGCGCACCGAGGACCCGGAGGCGATCATCGACGAGGTGTTCACCGGACGCCCGCAGGGACAGGGCAGTGCGCCGGCCGCCACCCTCGAGGTGGTGCGTCAGGTGGACCGCGCGCGTGCCATCGCGCAGGCCGTGACCGAGGCGCGCGCGGGGGACATCGTCCTCATCGCGGGCAAGGGCCACGAGGACTACCAGATCATCGGCACCGTGAAGCGGCCGTTCGACGACCGGCACGAGGCCCTGGCGGCGCTTGGGCGTTCCAAATGACATGGCCCCCGGCGCGGAGCCGGGCCCGCAGGGGGCTGGCCCCGTCGCCTTGCGGGGCGGGCGGCTGGGCGCCGCCCGTGCCCCTCCGGCGAGGGGGCCAGGCACCGTTTGCTCCAGTGGCGTCGGTTCGGCAATGGCCTCACCGCCGCGTGTGGGGCGCTGGTCGGGGGTGATTCCTCGCTGAATTCACGTGTGTCGGCGAACGCCGCCAGCCCGGGAGGCGTAACCACCCCTGTTCAGGCCCTGCGCCAGATCCAGGCATCGGGACGGGAAACCCGATGACCCGCTGGTGAGTTGATCGTGGTTGCGTTCGCGCTTCCGCCCATCCGCACGTGCTGGCCGAACACATGCAGTGAGCGCTGCCCGTCTCGGAGGGAACACGAGTCCGGGCGGCGTCTTTTCGGCATCCGGCCCCGCTGCGCCGATACACACGGGACTTCCATGCAGATGAACGCCGACGAACTTCGCAGCGCCGTGGCCGGTCAGTGGGTCGTGCAGCCGCCGGTGGCGGCGCCGAAGCCGGGGTTCGCCCCGGTGCCGTTCATGGTGCACGGGGTGGGGACGGACACCCGGGAAGACCTTCGCGGAAAGCTCTTCGTGGCGCTGCGGGGGGAGAACTTCGATGCCCACCGGTTCCTGGCCGACGCACAGGCGCGCGGCGCGGCGGCGGCGCTCGTCGATCGCCGTGCCGGGGAGTACGCGCGGCCGGCGGGGCTGCCGCTCCTGGAGGTGGGGGACACCCGCGTGGCGCTCGGCGACCTGGGGCGCTGGTGGCGCAGCCGGCTGCGGGGCAAGGTGGTGGCGATCACCGGTTCGAGCGGCAAGACCACCACTCGTCGGATCGTGGACGCGGCGCTCGCAAGCACCATGACCGGGAGCGCGTCGCCCAAGAGCTTCAACAACGACATCGGCGTGCCGCTCACCTTGCTGGGCGCGCAGCCCGCGGACGGCTACCTGGTGGTGGAGGTCGGGATGAACCATCCCGGCGAGATCTCGCCGCTGGCCCGGATGGCGGCGCCGGCGGTGGCGATCATCACCATGGCCGGCCGCGCACACCTGGGCGGCATGGGAAGCGTGCAGGCGATCATCGACGAGAAGTCCACCCTGGTGGACGGGCTCGGGACGCTCGGCATCGCCATCGTGAACGGCGACCAGCCGCCCCTGGTGGCGGCGGTGGAGGCGCGGGTGAAGCCCGGCGTGCGCGTGGTGACCTTCGGCATGGGCGAGGGCTGCCTCTGGCGGATCACTGCCCGCACGGCCACGGATGCCGGCCAGGTGATGCGCGTGCGCGAGCCGGACGGCGCCGAATGGGACTGCCCGCTGGGCCTCCCCGGTGACTACAACGCCATGAACGCCCTGGCTGCCGTGGCCTGCGCGCGCATGCTGGGCGTGCCCGCAGAGAAGGTGGCCGCCGCCCTGGGCGCGGTGACGCCCGCCGACATGCGGATGACCCGGCAGGACGTGGGCGGCGTGGCCGTCTACAACGATGCCTACAACGCCAATCCGGACGCGGTGCTGGCCGCGCTGCGCGCCTTCGCGGAGCTTGCCGGCGGTGCCGCGCGGCGGGTGACCGTGCTCGGCGACATGCTGGAACTGGGCGAGGAATCGGCCGCGCTCCACGCCGAGGTGGGCCGTGCCGCGGCCGCCGGCGGGGCCGGGCTGATGGTCTTCGTGGGCGAGGCCAGCGCGCACGGCGCGGCGGAAGCCGGCCGCGCGGGTGCGGGCGAGGTGATCCACGTCCCGGCCCTCGACGAGGCAGGGGTGGCGCGGATCGCCGCCGCGCTGCGCCCCGGCGACGTGATTCTGCTGAAGGGCAGCCGCGGAAGCCGAATGGAACGATTGCTCCAGGCACTCGCCGCGCGTTCCGCGGGCGAGGCGCCGGCAGCCGCGAGGTGACCGATGCTCTACGTCCTTGTCGAGAACCTGCAGAACTGGCTGGACTCGGTCGGCCTGTATCCCGTGGTGCAGGTGATGTTCCAGCTTGAGTTCCGGGCGTTCTTCGCGGTGCTGCTGTCCTTCGGCATCGTGCTCCTCCTGATGCCGCGGCTCATCGCCAAGCTGCGGTCCGTCAAGGTGACCGACGACCCCGAGTTCTACGGCAAGGACCTCAACGCCATCATGGCCTCGAAGCGGGGAACGCCCACCATGGGCGGGATCCTCCTCTGCGGCTCGGTGCTACTCACCTCCGTGCTCCTGGCGGACGTGGTGCACAGCCGCTACGTGCACGTGGCGCTCATCGTCCTGGTGTGGCTTGCCGCGGTGGGTGCGTGGGACGACTGGATGAAGCTCACCCAGGCCGCGCGCGACAAGCGCAACGGCGGCAAGCGCAGCCGGGACGGCCTGCTTCCGTGGGAGAAGCTGGTGTTCCAGTTCGGGATCGGCGCCATCGCCAGCTACTTCATCTGGCAGGCGGCCATGGTGCCCGACGCGCACGTGATGAACCTGCCGTTCCAACGCACCTACCTGCCGGCCCCCACCGAAGGCGTGATCCAGCCGCTTGACCTGGCGCCCGGCGTGTGGCAGATGGGGATCGTGGCGTTCCTCCTCCTGGGCACGTTCATGATCGCGTTCACCTCGAACGCCGTGAACCTGACCGACGGCCTCGACGGCCTGGCGGGTGGCACGCTCCTCATCGCGAGCTTCGCGATGATGGTGCTCACCTGGATCGCCGCCAGCCAGCGCGCCAGCTACTTCCTGATGGTGCCGTATGTCCCGGGCAGCGGGGAACTGATGGTGATCGCGGGCGCGATGGCGGGCGCGTGCCTCGGGTTCCTCTGGTTCAACGTGGCGCCCGCGCAGATCTTCATGGGCGATACCGGCAGCCTGGCCATGGGCGGTCTCCTTGCCACCATCGCCGTGTGCGTGCGGCAGGAGGTGCTCCTGGTGCTGATCGGCGGGGTCTTCTACCTGGAGGCCCTGAGCGTGATGCTCCAGGTGGGCTGGTTCAAGTGGACCAAGCGCAGGTACGGCGAGGGCCGGCGCATCCTCCTCTGCGCACCGGCGCACCATCACTTCCAGCATGCCGGCTGGAAGGAGACGCAGGTGGTGGGCCGCTTCTACCTGGTGGCAATCACGCTGGCGATCGTGGCGTTGGTGAGCTTGAAGCTGCGGTAGGGGTGGGCGCGTCAGCCGCGGTCCATCCGCTCGAGCTCACGCAGCAGGGAGTCGATGCACTCGGCTGCGTGCAGGCAGAGCGACGAATCGGCGTGGGCGCCGGCGCCGTCGGCGTGGATCCGGCGCAGCCGGCCGGAGATCTTGAGCGCGTTGGCGTGCTTGCGCAGCCTGCGGACTTCCTGGGCGAGGGAATCGCGTTCGGTCTGGAGGTGTTCCATGGCGGTGCTCCTGGTGTTCGTGGGCCGACCGGCCCCCGGGAGAGGGATACGGCGTCGGGGGGCGGATTTATGGGAGGCGGAGCGGGCGGGGGCGTGAACCGTTCAGTGCTGCGTGGCGCGGACGGCGTACGGTCAGTCGGCAGCGGGCGTCACGGGCGGGCCGCCGATCTGGAGGATCGCCCCGGGCGCCGCCAGCACGCGCTTGAGCCGCGTCGTGCGGAGGAGTTCCACGGCGCGTGCGAGGTCCGCCCACATGGGTGCCTCGAACGCCACGCGCTGGCCGGAGATGGGGTGTTCGAACCCGAGGCGCGCCGCGTGCAGTGCCTGGCGCGTGAGGAGCGGCGCGGCGGCGTCGGGCTGCGCGGGGTCGAAATCGCCCACGGTGACGTGCTTGCCGGCGTAGAGGTCGTCGCCCACGAGCGGGTAGCCGATGTGGCTCATGTGGACGCGGATCTGGTGCGTGCGCCCGGTGCGCAGCTCGATCTCCACCAGCGAGTAGCCCTCGTAGATCTCGCGCACGCGGTAGACGGTCTGGCTGGCCTTGCCGAGCTCGTCGTGGCGGACCGCGTACTTCTCCTTGATGGTGGGGTGCTTGCCGAGCGGCAGGTCGATGACGTCCGCCTCGGGCTCCACCTCGCCGTGCACCAGGCAGAGGTAGCGCTTCTCCGTCTTTCGGATCTCGAACTGCCGCGCGATGCGCCAGTGAGCGGTGTCGCTCTTGGCGCAGACCATGACGCCCGAGGTGTGCTTGTCGAGGCGATGCACCACGCCCGGCCGCGCGATGTCCTCGCCGACCGTGCTGAGCGTGCCGCCCGAGTTGTGCAGGAAGTGCCAGGCGAGCGCGTTGATGAGCGTGCCGCTCTTGTGGCTGCGCGCCGGGTGGACGATGAGGTCCGGCTGCTTGTTGACGATGATGAGGTGGTCGTCCTCGAAGAGGATCTGGAGCGGGATCTTCTCGGCGGCGATGGCGTTCGAGGGCGGTGGGGGCAGGGTGGCCACCACGCGGTCGCCGCGGCGCAGCTTGGTGCTTGCCTTCGGGACGCGCGCGTTGACGGTGACGGCTTCCTCCTCGATCAGCTTCTGGAGCTGCGTGCGGCTGAGGAAGGGCACGCGCCGCGCCAGGAAGCGGTCGAGGCGGAGGTCGAGGTTGCGGGTGATCTCGAAGACGGCCGTGACCGGCGTCTCGTCGTCGGCGGACTGCTTCTCGTAGAGCTCGAAGAGTTCCGCGGGATCGGCGCTGATGGCCTCGTCATCCGGCTCGCCGGTGGGGGAGCCGTCGGCGGGGCCGGAACCGCTCCCCGAGCCGTGCGTGGTCACGGGGCCTTCGGCGCGGGTGCCGGGGCCGGAGCCGGGGCGGACCCCGTGCCGGATCCCTGGAGCTGCTTCACGATGTCATCGCTCGCGGACGAGCCGCCGGCCGGTGCGGGCGTGGCGTTCGGCGTGAGGATGCTCGGCGTGCCGGGGGCGGTGAGGTCGGGGATGGCGGTCGGCGCAATCGGCGTCGGCGCCGGGCGCGAGGGCAGCTCGACCTTGGTGGCGAGCGCCTGCAGCGACTCGAGGCGCTTGGCGGCGAGCGTGCCGTCAGCGGCGAAGTCGGTGTCCTTGGACTTGGCCTCGATCTCCTTCAGGAAGCCTTCGGCGGCCTTCAGGTCGCCCATGTCCTCGGCCACGGCAGCGCGGCCGAACAGGGCGCCGAACAGGAAGCCGTACTCGCCGGGGCGCTTGGCGTTGGCCATGCGGGCGGCCACCTTGGCGTAGAGGCGGTCGGCCTCCTTCAGCCACTCGGTGCGCAGTTCCGGGGTGAGCGCGGCGTCCGCGGCCGAAGCCTCGCGATCGAAGCGCTGGTTGCTCGTCACCGCGTCCATGTAGCGGTCGGCAGCAAGGATCTCGGCGAAGGGCGCCACGGCGTCCTTGCCCTCGTGCTTGGCGGCCACTTCTTCGAGCGCGGCGGGCAGGCTGGCGCTGGCGAGCTCGCTCCAGGCCTCGTCGCGGGCCTGTTCCTTCTTCTGGCTCCACCAGAAGTAGCCCATGGCGAGGGCAGCCACCACCAGGACGGCCAGGAGGATGTTCTGTCCCCAGGTCTTGAGCCAGTGCAGGAAGTCGTCGTTGACGCGGCTCTCGGTGAGGTCCGCTTGCTGCATGTTCTTGAGGCGGCGGTCGATCTGGCTCATGGGTGGGGGAGTGTATCCGGAAACGCCTATCCTCCACGTCGTGCGGAAGCCCGTGGCGGCACGGATTCCCGGCCCCTTGGACCCTGCTGGCGGAACACGATGCCCGGACTGATCGTCACCGACCTCGACGGAACGCTGCTCGATCGGCGCGGGCACGTCAGCCCGCGCAACCGGGCGGCGCTCAAGGCCGCGCACGATGCGGGCTGGCACGTGGCGATCGCCACCGGCCGCACCTGGAGCGAGAGCCACCGCGCCATCGACTGCATCGCCGAGGACGCGTACTTCATCGGCGTGGGCGGCGCATCGCTCCACGAGGCCGGCAGCGGGCGCGTGCTGGCGACCACCACCATCGATGCCGCCACGTCGCTCGCGGTTGCCGAGACGATCATCGGCCACGGCCATCGCGCGCATGTCCTCATGGACCCGAGCGTGGCGGGGCACGACTACCTGTTCGTGGGCACTGCCGAGCTCGACGCCGCCACCACGTGGTGGCTGGACGAGCACCCGGTGACGCGCCGCGACTGGCACGCCGCGCCGGCGGATGCGCACGAGCACCTGGAAGGCCGCGTGCTGCGCGTGGGCACCATCGGCCCGGAGTCGGAGATCACGCCATTGGTGCGGATGCTCTCCGAGCGCTGGGGCGAGCGGCTCGCCGTGCGCGCGTGGGGCGCGCTCACCGCCGAGCAGGCCACCGGTGTTTCCACGCACATGCTGGAGATCTTCGCGCCGCGCGCCGACAAGTGGTCGATGGCGTGCGTCGCCGCCGATCGGCTGGGCGTGGACCGCTCGCAGATCGTGACCTTTGGCGACGGACTGAACGACGTGGAGCTGATCGGGCACGCGCCGCTTGGTGTGGCGATGGCGAACGCCGACGCACGCATCACTGCGCTGGCGCGTGCGCACACCGCGGCGCACCACGAGGACGGCGTGGCGGTTGCGGTGGAGGCGCTCCTTGCCGGGGAACTGCGCGCCGGCTGGCGTGCGGGCGCGCCCTCGGAGACGCGCGCGTGAGTCCCGCCAACGGCGAGACCGCGGCACTCTGGAGCAACCCGCTCCTGCGCGCCGAGGGCACGGCGCTTCTCTCGGCGCACCAGGCGATCCTGAAGGGCGCGCTCGAGAGCGAGCTGGAGGTGGACGCGATCGTCGGCCCGCGGCAGGTGCCGTTTGAGCCCGTGTTCGGGCTCCTGGCCGACCCGGACGTGGCGCGCACGCTCGATTCCCACCACCTGACGATGACCGATTCCGTGGACGGCGCGCGAGCCGTGAGCCTGGCCGTGCGCGCTGCGAGCGAAGGCAAGCGCGTCCTGGCGATGATCCCCAACGAGCAGCTCTCGATGGCGATCAACGCCGCGCGCCGCGCGCTCGATGCGCCGCGCTCGGCCGAGGGCGGGGTGGTGCTGCTTCTGGAGGACAACCCGTACCTGGTGCGCCTGGCGTCGCCGTGGCAGGCGGCGCGATCCATTGGCATTCCGGTGGTGGCGCCGCGCGGGATCGAGAGCCTGCGCGACGGCATCGAGCACGCGTTTCGGCTGGCGAACGCCGGCCCGCGCATGGCGGCGATCGTGGCGCACTCGGCGGTGCTGCGTTCCGTGGACTCGCCGCGCCTGCGCGCCAACCGGGTCACCGAGCGCGTGGAGCAGGTGGCCGCGCTCCTGCGCGCCCGGCGCGGCGCGCGCGCGCCCGAGGGCGATGACGTGCTGCGCGTGGTGCGGCGTCTGGAACTGAACCGCGTGGCCGCACTCCCGAGCCCCGGCGAGCGCGAGCCGATTGCGTTCATCACGGTGGGTCCGGCGGCGACCGCCATCCATCACATCCTGGGCGAGTTCGGCCTGGAAGGGCGCGTGCCGGTCCTCGACCTTGGCTGCACGAACCCCATGGACGAGGCGCTTCTCGAGCGCTTCCTCACGCGCTGCGACGACGCAGTGGTGCTTGAGCCGCGGCCCGATTCCGTGGCGCCCGACATCCTGGAAGTGGCGGAGGCACTGCGCGCCCGCGGCGAGCGTCCGGCGCGCCTCTGGTGGGATCGCCTGCCCACGCGCGATGGCGAGGAGGTGCGCCT
>CAMBSR010000097.1 GCA_945870475.1 Phycisphaera mikurensis NBRC 102666 | reverse complement strand
GTGGTCCTCAAGGCGCGTGCGCGCGAACTGGTGCTTTCGCAGGCCAAGCTCGGCGGCATGGACATGACCAAGATCCCCGAGGCTGCCATCGACCAGCAGGCCGACGGCGCGGTGCAGCAGGTGAACTCGCCGTGGATGAAGCGGTTCCTGACGCTTGACCCTGCCGAGGCCCTGCGCCAAGTGAGCTGCCCGGTGATGGTGCTGAACGGCACGCTCGATGCCCAGGTCTCCGCGGAGCAGAACGTGCCCCCCATCGAGGCGGCGCTCAAGGAAGCGGCGTCCAAGGACCCCCGCGCGCAGGCCACCGTGAAGGTGATGCCTGGCCTCAACCACCTGTTCCAGCCCGCAAAGACGGGATCGCTGGAGGAATACACCACCATCGACACCACCATGTCGCCGGAGGTGCTCGACGCGATCGCCGCGTGGGTGCTGGCTCAGCCGTCGCGCAACTTGCCGCCGTTGCCCAAGCCCGCACCGGGTGCGGCGCCCGGCGGGATGCCGGTGCCGATGCCGATGCCCGTGCCGGTGCCGCCCACCAGGTAACAGAGCAGGTCGACGTGCGGGTCGTGCCGGCGTCTGCGGGATCCACGCTGCATTCCGTTATCCTTCGCCGCATGTCGTTCGGACTTGGTCACGGTCGCACGCTCGACGTCACCGGCGTCGGGCTCTCGCAGCGCGAGCTTCCTCCGGCGGAAGCCGGTCGGCTGGGCCCCGCGTACTTCTTCCCTGCGCGGCCGGAGGCGCCGTTCGAGCTCGAGATCGGCTCGGGGAAGGGCACGTTCCTCCTGCAGGAAGCGCCGTCGCACCCGGACGTGAACTTCCTGGGGATCGAGTACGCGGGCGAGTTCTACCGCTACGCGGCCGACCGCATCCGGCGCGCGGCGCTCCCCAACGTGCGCATGCTCTACGCGGATGCCACCGAGTTCGTTACGCACTGGCTCGCGGACGGTTCATGCTCGGTGGGGCATCTCTACTTCAGCGACCCCTGGCCCAAGGCGCGCCACCACAAGCGCCGCGTGGTGCAGGACGCGACGCTGGCGCAGTTCCACCGCGTGCTCCGCCCGGGCGGCGAGCTGCGCCTGGTCACCGACCATGACGCGCTGTGGGCGTGGTACGAGGAGCACATCGCCCGCAACGGGCACCTCTTTGCGCCGGTGGATTTCGCGCGGCCGGCGAGCGCCGCCGAGGGCGAGGTGGTGGGAACGAACTTCGAGCGCAAGTACCAGCGCGAGGGGCGGCCGTTCCATGCGGTCACGCTGAAGCGTCAAGAGCCTAAATAGGTGCCGTGTTAATGCGGCACCTATTTGCGCCGCAGCGGGATTGACGCGCCTGCCATGACAAATAGGTGCCGCATTAACACGGCACCTATTTAGGCTCGGCACCTACTTCGCGTCGCGGAACGAAAGCCTCGCCTGCGACACGTCCGGGTACAGCTGGAAGATCTTGTCCAAGCGCGCCAGGCGCAGGATCTGCACCGACATCCCCTGGAGTCCGGCGATCTTCACCTCGCCGCCGTGCTGCTGCATGCGCTTGTGGAGCATGAGGAGCTTGGCCAGCCCGGCGCTCGAGAGGATGTCCAGCTTCGAGCAGTCGATGATGACGCCCTTCATGCCGCAGTCGACGGCCTGCTGGACCACGTCGTTGATCTGGTCGGCGGTGCCCTTGTTGAGGCCGCCGTCCGCCACGATCACGATCACTTTCTCGTCGGCTTCGCCGAGGTACGTCTCCATGGCGCGGAGGCTACCGCACCGGACGCCGCTCAGGCCTCGGGCTTGCGCCAGCCGAATTCGGTGGCCTTCTGAAGCACCGCCGCGGACTGGCGCACGCAGCGCCGGCACGCACGCGGGCCGTCCGGCTGGTGCGACCAGGTCGGCTCGCTCCGCATCTCAAGGCAGAGGATGCACTTCGCAGGCGCGTCCGGCACGGGCACCTCGGTGAGGACCATCGACCGGTACGCGGCCGACAGGCACTGGCCGCAGACGCAGCTCCCCTGGTGGCCTTCCACCATCGGCCGATCGTCGGTCCACTCCTGCATGCAGAAGTCGCACAGGACATCCGACATCTGCACGTTCTCTTCGTTGCATCCGGGCTTGCGCATCGCGACTGGAGCCTATCATCCGCGCCATGCCCCGAAGGACCGGTTCGCTCGCAGCGCGCGCGTTGATGGTCTTCGGCATCGGCGGCGCCATCGTGACGGCCATCGTGGTGACGGGCGGCTGGTTTATGGCCGACCGGCTGCTCCACGATTCGCGGATGGCGATGCTCGATGCCTCCGACGGCGCGGTGACCGGTGCGGCCGACTTCGACCTCCTGCTCCTGCGTGCCCTCCTGGTGGCCGGCGGCGTCCTGGTGCTGGCCGCGTGCACCACGCTCTTCTGGCTGGTGCTGCGCCGCGACGTGCTTGCGCCCCTGCGTCAGCTGCAGGACACGGCCGAGCGCGTCGGCCGCGGCGAGACCGGCTCGCGCGCGCAGGTGCGCACCCGCGATGAGGTGGAGGCCTTCTCCGAGAGCTTCAACCGCATGCTCGACGCCAACGAGCGCACGCAACGGCAGCTCTCCGCCATGAACGAGGCCATGGACCTCAAGATCGGCGAGCTGTCCGAGGCGAATGTCGGCCTCGGCGAGTCCAACCGCCTGAAGAGCGAGTTCCTGGCGAACGTCAGCCACGAGCTGCGCACGCCGCTCAACTCCATCATCGGCTTCGCCGACCTGCTGGAGGAGATCGCCAGGTCCGAACCGGCGGCCGACCCCAAGCGCCTGCGCTACATCGCCAACATCCAGCGGAGCGGTCGATCGCTCCTCGACATGATCAACGAGCTGCTGGACATGGCCAAGATCGAGGCCGGACGCATGGAGGTGACCATCTCGCCCACCTCCGTGGCCGATCTACTCGAAGGCCTGCAGACCATCATGCGCCCGGTGGCGCAGCAGAAGCGCATCGAGTTCGAGCAGCGGATGCCGGACACGCTGCCGCGCGTCGAGACCGACGCCGGCAAGCTCCAGCAGATCCTCTACAACTTCATGTCGAACGCGGTGAAGTTCTCCCCGGACGACGGCGTGGTGATCGTCGGCGCAGAGCCGGTGGAGCGCGACGGCGCGTCTGCCATCCGCATCAGCGTCACCGACCACGGCCCGGGCATCCCGGGCGACATGCAGGACACCGTGTTCCAGAAGTTCCGCCAGGTGGACGCCACGCATACGCGGCGCGCGGGCGGCACCGGGCTCGGACTGGCCATCTGCCGCGAGCTTGCCGACCTCCTCGGCTGCGCCGTGGGACTCGTCAGCGCGCCGGGCCGTGGCAGCACGTTCTGGGTGGAGGTGCCGCTCGTGCACCGCCCGAAGGAACTGAAGCCGTTGATGCAGGGGTGAGCGCGCTGGATCCGCCGCGTCGCCCGAGCGCGCAGCGCCCGCCGCACCTCACATCGTCCGCATGTCCACGCGCTCGGTGATCCGCTCGTCCGCATCGGCGGCGCGACGTCGCGGCGTGCTGGCATCGAGCCGCGCGGGCACGCCGTCCGGCCACAGCTCGCCTGCCACTTCCATCACGGCGCGCGCCACGCCTTCGGGCGGAACGGCGCCGTCCGGGCAGAAGAGGTCGTAGTCCGCCCAGCTCAGGGTGAGACGGACGCCGGCCAGGGATCCGTCGCGGCGAATCTCCTGAACGTCGAAGCTCCACCCCGAGGGTTCCTCGCGTTCCTTGGTGATCTCGAAGTTCGCTGGCACGCGTCGAATGCTATCGGCGACGGAAGACCACGATCTCGCCCGCGCCGGAGTCGATCCATCCGGGGAACCGCACGTCTTCCTGGAAACCGGCGGCGCGCAGCTTCTCCGCGGCCTCCGGCATGGCGCGCGGATAGAGGAGGACCGCCCATGCATTGCCGCGCTTCGCAAGCTGCTCATCCACGTCGCGCCCGTACGGACCGCTGCCCGGCATCTCGATTCCGTAACCGGTGGAGTACCAACGGTGCACGTCGTCGGGGAGCCCGACGGCGAATGCCTGCTCGTCCGCGGTACGGCGGTCCACCACCCACTTCACCGCCTCACGCAACTGCTGCCGCGGGCCAACGGTTACGAGGACGGCTACCCACGCGCCCACGGCGCACGCTGCGAGGAGCCACGCTGCGCGCGGCCGCCGCGCATGGATCCACAGCAGGCCCGCCGCCAGGAGGACCGCCACGCCCGGCGCCGTGAAGGCCAGGAATCGCGCATACAGCCAGCTGTTGAGGAACACGGGGAACACCAGTGCAGTGAGCGCTCCGCCGAGGGAAATCACCAGGCCCTCCCGCACGCGCGCATCGCCCCGCGCAGCAGCGAGCCCGGCCAGCACCAAGGGCAGCGCCGCCAGCGAACCCCACACGTTCCATGATCCGCCCAGCGAGAAGATCATCATCCGGCCTTCCGGGCCAAGAAGCGTGGGCTCGTTGCCATCGAGCGCACGGAACTCGCGCTGCAGCGCAACGATGGCGGGAATGATCGGCGCGTAGAGCAGGGCGGTGAGCCCGGCGGCGCACGCCACCGCCACGAGGCCGCCCAACGCGCGGCGCCGGATTCCTCGCGCATCATCCGAAGCCCTGCCGCCAGCGGTCACCAACTTCCACACGCACCACGCCGCGTGGAACGCCGGCACGCACACCGTCACCAGGTGCGACCACACCCCCAGCGCGCAGCACGCGGCATAGAGCGTCCAGGTTCCCGTGCCGCCCCTGCGCCAGCCGCGCATGAAGAGCGCCGACGCGAGGGCTGCGAAGAGCATCATCATTGAATAGCCGCGCGCCTCGGTGGCGGGCAACACCGCCGTGGGCATGACGGCGGCGAGCGCTGCGGCGATGGCCCCGAGCCGCGCTCCGCCCGCCTCTCGCCCGAGGAATCCCACTGCCGCCACCGCGCCGATTCCGGCAAGGAAGCTCGGCAGGCGCACCGTCACCTCGTCAACGCCGAAGAGTGCCGTGGAGCACCACGCGAGCAGCGAATGCAGCACGTGGTTCGCCTGGGTGAAATAGGTGCCCACTGCCGCGCCCGGCCCGCCGAGCGAATAGCCCAGGAACGCGGCGATCTCGTCGTACCAGAGGCTGTCCGCAAGGAACGGCATCCGCACCAGCGCAGCCACCGCTGCGGCCGCGGCCAGCATCATCATGAAGCCGCGCGAACGCCCTTCGCTCATCGCCCCGACCCCATGGCCTCGGCCTCTTCGATCGACGCGGGCTCGGGCAGTTCCATGCCGCCGTCGCTCGGCCGCAGCGCCAGGGTCTGCGTGGCCATGGGCACCGCATGCGCCACGTCCTCGCGCACGGTGCTGCAGACGCCGAACGCCAGCAACCGAAGCCCGGCGCTTGCCGCGAAGATCGCCATGTACGCGGCCATGCTGAACTGGCCCGCGTCGGTCCCCATCCCGGTGAGCGCGATCGAGCCGAGGAACGTACCGGCCGCCGCGGCGAAGCTGTTGAAGAGCATGAAGAGCCCCATCATGCTGGTGCGCTCCTCCTCGCGGATGGCTTCGAGCGCCAGGAAGAAGAAGCCCAGCTCATACGCGCCGAACATGGCGCCGGTGAGCGCCTGCAGGCCCAGGAGGTACCAGAACGAGCCGCTGACCATCCACAGCGCGCTGAGCGGCACCACGCCGAGCGCGCCCCAGACGAAGAGCCGCCGCGCGCCGTGCGCGTGCGCGATGCGTCCCCACATCGGTGCTGCCAGGCTCTTGGCCGCGAAGCTGGCCGCGATCATCGCCAGCACGGCCGCATCGCTGAAGCCCAGCTGCCTGCTCATGTACGGCGTGAAGAAGGGCTGCGCCACTTGCACGGCCACGGTCATGGCCACCACCGCCCCCAGGAGCCGGCCGTCCGGTCCCTGCCGGACGCGCCCCGCGAATTCAAGCAGCCCCACGCGCCGATGGCTGCGCAGGTCCAGGCCCTTCGGCTCGCCTTGGTGCTTCAGGTACCAGAGGCTCGAGAAGCGGCACAGCCCAGCAATGGCGAACACCGTGGCGAACGCCGTCATCAGGCCCAGGTCGACGCCCATGTCGAACCCCAGCATCCGCTGCGCGCGCCCGGGGTCGCCGAGCATCAGCACCACGCCGCCCACGAGGAGCGCGCCCATGATCGACACCTGGTAGATCCGCGACCGCCAGCCGAAATATCGCACGCGGATGCGGCGCGGGAAGAGCGCTCCCACCCACGTGTTCCACGCGGGCGCCGCGCCCAGGTTCACCGCCCAGTAGACGCTCGAGACCGCGAACAGCATCCACGTGGGCATCGCGCCCATCAGCGCGGCAATCACCATCGGCACGAAGCCAAGCACCTGGATGGTGGCGCAGAGCATGATCCAGCGCCGTGGTGAACCGATCCGCTCGATGGCCCACGGCGCGCACGTCTGGAGCACCGCGCCCACCAGCTGCGGCACGGTGGCCACCAGGCCGGCCACTGCATCGCCCTTGCCGAGTGCCAGCGCAAAGAGCGGGAAGTTGGTTTCGCCGAGCCCCACCATGAACGCATGGGTGACGCCATCACCCGTGCAGTTGTGCAGGTCGGAGCGAAGCGTTCGATGGTCGTGTGTGCGCGCGCGGCCGGTCACGGCTTCGCGCCGCTGCCGGGCGCGTTCGCGGGCGGGGTTGTGCCCGAAGGTGCGGCGGAGTTTCCGGTGCCGGTGCCGGACCCGGGGTTGGACCCAGTGCTCGATGAAGTGCCCTTGCGCCCCGTGCCGTTGCCAGCACCGTTGCCGGTTCCGCCGGGCGCCGCCGGCGTGCTGCCGCCGGGGATGGGGCTCCCCGTGCCGCCGCCTGCGCCGCTTCCGGTACCGCCGAAGCTGCCGCCGCCCGTGGCGCCGGTGACGGTGGAGGTTCCGAAGCCGGTCACCTTGGAGACGCCGATCGGCGCAGAGATGTCCACGTAACGGCCACCCGTGCGCTTGGCTGGCGGCGGGGCCGAAAGCGACCCATAGCCGGCGATCTGTCGCTGCACGTAGTCGGGCGCGCGCACGATGATCGAGCCGTCGTAGTAACGGATGGATGCCACCGAATCGTCGAGCCAGACATCGGGCTCCACGAGGGACTTGATGAGTTCGATGAGCTCGTCGCCCTTTTCCTCGGCCGAGCGACGTTCCGGTGCTTCGCCGGGGTTGCCGAAGGGCGAGCCACCGCCTCCGCCACCACCACCGCCGCCACCACCACCGCCGAAGCCGCCGCCGCCGCCACCGCCGAAGCCGCCTCCGCCGTTTCCGCCGCCACCACCACCACCGCCGCCCGTCTGCACGGCCTGGTTGAGGTTGAACTCGGGGGCGTTGTCGAAGTTGGGGGCCTCGAAGAGCAGGTCACGGATCGGGTAGATGCGCGTCTCCTGCGCGCCGCGCGCATTGAGCCGCGCCTTGGTGCCCACTTCGAGGTAGCCCTCCCGCAGTTGCCACGTCGCGGGTTCGGTGGTCGACATCTCGATCATGCGCTCGAGCACCACGAGCGCCTGCGCGTTGTTCATCTCGAACGTGAGCGGCGTCTCCGGATCGATGCCGTCGGACGCGCCGGGATCGTTGGACCAACGGACCACGATGTCGATGCCGAGGAGCTGCCGCACGTATGCGAACGCCTCCTTCGCCTTCGTCTGGTCGAACTTCACGCTGATCCCGGTGGTCATGATCGTCCGCAGGATCGTGCCCTTGGACGCGGCGCGCGGGGCGCCGTTCTGCGCAACGGCGCCGTCGATGCGGTTGGGAAGCGACTGCGCGACCGCCGGTGCCGCAGCGGCAAGCGCGGTCAAGGCGAGCGAGGCGTGCAGTGCATGTCCGATGCGCATCGGGGGGCTCCTGTCGGGGTGGTCGGGCGACGGCCTGACGCCGTGGAGTGTACGGTTGACCCCTGGCGGTTCGATCCCGCAATCGCCATCGAATCCATCCCCCGGGCCGGCGTTCCGGTGCTATCTCAGCGTTCCGGAGCCGGCCTTGCCGCCGCCAGGCGCGCCCAGGCCCGTTCCGACTCCGTGAGCGCCAGGATCGCCACGGCCTGTGCTGCCACCGGCTGCGCGGCATCGGCGGGCGAAGCCATCACCCCGCCACGGGCGCGCTCGGG
>CAMBSR010000096.1 GCA_945870475.1 Phycisphaera mikurensis NBRC 102666 | reverse complement strand
CCGGCCTGCACGATCGCCAGCGTGCACTGGATGCACGGGCTGAAGCTCGTGTAGACGGTGCAGCCCACCGGGCTCACGCCGTTGCGCGCGCACTGGATGATGGCGTTGAGCTCGGCATGGCAGACGTAGTCGTACTTGGCCGGGCGCTCGAGGCGCTCGGGCAGGTCCTTCACGCCGCGCGGCAGGCCGTTGAAGCCCGTGGCCACGATCTGCTTCGCGCCGCTCACGATCACCGCGCCCACGCCGCGGCTCGGGTCCTTGCTCCAGCCGGCGATCTGCTCCGCCAGCTCCAGGAACCGGCGGTCCCACTTCTCGTCGTGCGTCGTGTGCTGCGTGCTCATGGCTTGGTTGCTTCCTTGGTTCCTGGTTCGCCCGCGCCGCCCTGGCCAGCCGCGCCCTTCAGCTCGGCGGCCCGCGCCGCACGCGCGGCCTCGCGTTCCTTGCGCCGCTCTTCGCGTTCCCATTCGCGCTTGTAGCGCTCGAAGTCCTTCCAGCGCAGGAGCGGCCACGCGGCCTCCGCCATGCGCAGCTGGTCGGTCCACTGCACGGTGATACCACGCAGGCGCATCATGGGCCCGCCGGGGCGGCCAAGGGGCTGCACGCGCACCAGCACGACCGCCGCCTCCGTGGAGACCGATTCACCCACGCGCACCGTGGCGAACGCGCGCGAATTCCTGATCGTCGTGGTCATCAGGTCGTCGCCGAAGAAGACGTCCACCTTGCCGCCGGCCTCGCCCAGCACGTCGAGCGACAGGTCGTAGCGCCCCGGCTCCGGCAGGCGCAGCTTCCAGACGGCCAGGTCGTCGGAATCGCCCCAGCCGGCGATCTCGGGCGCGCCGTCGTGCTCGGCCACGGTGTTCGTCGGCCCGAGCACGCGGCCTTCCTTCGGGCCAAGACGCGCGAATCCATCCGGCGCGAACTCCACCACCGCGAGCCCGGCGCCCGGGTCCTCGGGCGGCAGCACATCGCCCGCCTTCACGCGCGCCAGCATCGCCTCGAGCGAGGCACGCACGCGGCGCGCCGGCAGCGCATAGGTCTTCATGCGATCGGCCCGCGCGATGTTCAGTCCCACCACGTGCCCGCCGCTGTCCACCACCGGTCCGCCCATGTACTGCGCGGGCACGATGCCGTCGTGCGCGATCACCTCGCCGAACCCCGTGGCGCGGCGGCTGAGGACGGCGCCCTGCGACATCGCGTCGCGCATGTCGCGAAACGGCGGCCGCAGCAGGCGCACCTTCACCGTGCGCCGCTCGCCGGCACGCATGAAGTCCACGCTCACCTCTTCGCCTGGCGCATGCGAGCGCACCGGCGCGGCGACCGCCTCCGGCGAATCCGCCGGCACGCCGTCCACGGCAAGGATCACGTCGCCCTCTGCAATGCCGGCCTCCGCGGCGCCCGAGCCCGGCAGCACGCGCTCCACCACCTGGCCCACGCCGGCCGGTGCGCCGGTCGCTTCGTCCGCCTTCGGCCGTCGCAGCCCAAAGCCCAGGTACGCGCGGCTGGCCGCATCCGAGCCCCCCGACATGTACGGCCCCCGCCCGCGGAACCCGAGCGCCAGCGGCGCCATGCCGCGGCCCACCGAGATCACCGCATCACCCAGCGCCGGTTCCGCCGCGGCGTCGAACGTCACCGGCGTGACATCGTTGATCCCCGTCTCCAGGAGCGCCAGGTCCAGGTCGCGGTCCACGGCGAGGCGCTTGCCCGGTACGGAGAGCCCGTCGCCGAGCAGCACGTCGATGCGCCGCGCGCCGGTGCCAAGCTCGCTTGCCTTGGTCAGCACGTGCCCTTCGTCGTCCACCACCACGCCGTAGGCGGCGTCGCGCGAGTCCACGATGATCGACACGATTGAGTCCGCGTACGGGTCGGTGACCGCGGCCAGCATCTGCAGCATCGCCGCACGGCGCTCCTCCTGCTCCTGGCGCAGGTGGTCGCCGTCGCCGACACGGCCGTTGCCGGCGCCGTCCTCAGCATCGTCATCCGTGCCGCGCGACTCGGCCGCCACCTCCACGGGATCCTTCGAGGGATCCGCCAGGTACTCGCCCGTGGCCATCGCCTCGCGCATGCTCTCCATGCGCTGTTGCGCACTCTCCACGGTGGCCGCGGTGTTCAGGTCCGGCCGCTCGCTCGCGGTGGAGTTCACGCCCACCAGCGTCCCGTCCAGCGCGAACACGGGACCACCGGAATCGCCCGGGCTCAGCGGCGCGTCGATCGCCAGCACCCAGCCCTCGCGGCCGATCACGCGGCCCACGCGCAGCGGCGGCGGTCGCCACGGATTCCGCTCCGGCCCGAGCGGATGCCCGAACGCCACCACCGTGTCGCCGGTGGCGAGCTTCGCGGCAGCCCCAAGCTCCACGAACGGCAATTCCTTGCCGCCCGTCTCGATCTTCACCAATCCAACGTCGCCGTCCGGGCCAAAGTGCTGCCCGGCGGTGGTTCCGCGCATCTCCGTCCCGTCGGCAAGCAGCACCTTCATGCGCTTGCCGGGCTGCTGCCCCACGTGGCCGGCGGTCAGCACCCAGCCGTCCTTCGAGATGATCGTGCCGCTGCCGGAACCCTTCTCGGTGCCCTGCTCATCCTCGGTGACGAGCCCCACCACCGCGGGGCGCACCTTCGCGGCCACGGCGCGGATGCGCGCCTCCAGCGCCTGCAGGGCCTGCGGTGAATCGATCTCGTCGCCGGCCAACGCACGCGCCGCAACGCACGCAACGGCAAGCGCAGCCACCGCGGCCATCGCACGCCACGGTTCCCAGAAAGCCATTCGGATCATGTGGTCTCCGCGCCGTCAGCCGGCCTTGGAAGGTTCGCTGTCGTAGGCCCGGTCCGGGGCACCGGTGCTCGTCTGCAATCCCGCGAGCGCATTGCCGGCGCCGGTCGCGCGGCAATGATCGGCCAGCACATCGAGCCGTTCGGCCACCATCTCCATCGACTGGAAACGTGCCTCAGGGTGCACGCGGATGCACTGCATGACGATCTCGTTGAATCCCGCCGGGATGCGCGGATCCTGCTCGTGGACGGGCCGCGGCATGCGGATCTGGTCCGGGTTCACCGCGCTGCCCACCTTGCCGTTCTTCGAAGGCAACGCGCACGGGATCTCCTCGCGCACCAGCACCCAGTGGAGCGTGGCGCCGAAGTTGTAGACGTCGGTGAGCGGCGTGATCTCGTTGCGGAACGCCTGCTCGGGCGCGATGTATCCGGGCGTGCCCTGGATGCGCTTCTTCACCGTTCCCACGGCGCACGCCTGGCCAAGGTCGATGACCTTCACCGTGTGGTCCTCGCAGACCATCATGTTCGAGGGCTTCATGTCCGCGTGGACGAAGCCGCGCTCGTGCATGTGGCCGAGGGCGCGCGCGCACTGCGCGAAGTAGCTGGCGATGCGGTAGCCGGACGGACGCGGCGAGAGGTCGAGCGTGGTGGCGTCGACCAGTTCCATCAGCAGCGCTGCATCGAGCACCGCTCCGACCACGAACTTGCGGTTCGTCAGGAACTTGGTGATCGCGCGGATGTTCGGGTGGTCGAGCTTGGAGCCGACCTTGTACTCCTGCTCGATCTGGTCGATGAAGCGCTGGTCCTTCTCGGCGCGGCGCAGCACGTGCTTGAGCGCCATCACCTGCTTGGACTTCGGGTCCATGACGGCATAGACGGTGCTGGCGGCGCCCTCCCCGACCTTGTCGACGACCTTGTAGCCGAAGAGCTCGGCGGGGATTGACGGGGGGTTCAGCATGGACACAACTTCAACGAGCGCAGATCCCCTTCAACTTCCTCCTCCGGACAGGAGGCTCGTCCGAGCCGCAAGGGGTGGCGGCGGCGAGGTTTGCCGAATGGACGTGACCCCGTGAACGGGGCGGCGGCAAGTCGAAAGAGGGTAGCAAAACGCCCAAGGAATCGCAATATTCCGGCGGGTTTGCAAGTTTGCCCTTGCTCTGGGGAAGGGACACGAATCTTCGGAATTTGCCCGGAATGGGCGTCCCCTGCCCCGCGGGCACTCCCCGGTGCCTGCTGGCAGCGCCACACAGATTCAGGGAAGCAACTGAGCGCGGAAGGCCGGCGCATCGATGCATCCCGCGAGAATCGGCCCGGGGCACAGTTCCTTCCGGAAATACACCGCATCGGCACCGATTCCAAGCTCCGCCTGCAACGAGCGGACCAGCCCGGCGAGCTCGCGCAGCTGCGCATCGGTGTACGGACGGCGGTCCGCGTTCCCGACCAGGCAGATGGCGACGGCGCACCGGTTCAAGGCATCGGCGTCCAGGGGTCCGGCCACCGCGCGCATCGGCCGAGTGGTCCGCATGCCGGCAGACGCGTGGGCGCCGGGGAGCTGGCGCTCCCAGCGGTAGCCAACCGCCACCTGGCCGTCGTCCAGCCCATGGCCGTTGCCGATCACGAAGTGGAATCCCAGCCCGGTGAGCCCGGCATCCAGGTGCCGGCGCTCGATCGAGGCCATGTCGCCGGCAGGAGAGCCGCTGTCATGGATCACGATGGCCTTCCAGCGTCCCTGGGCGAGGGCGGTGTCACGCGGCACGATCCGCGGCGCAGCCACGGCGCGCGTGGCAGCGATGCTGGCCACCGCCGGCTCGCGGGCGTCACGGGCACTGCGGAGGGTGTCGGCGCGGCGCGCGGGCGCCATGGCCCAGAGCAAGCCCACCGAAGCGGCGCAGGCGAGCCCGAAGGCCGACCAGACCACCACCGTGCGGGGCAGCTTCGGGCGGGCAGGCGAGGCGATGGGCTGTTGCGTCAGGGCTGCGTCCGTGGTCACTGCTGCCGGCGCGTTCCGTCGCACCGCCTCCGACAGGATCATCGGCAGGAGCGCGCCGAAGCGTGAAATCACGGGGAGGATTCCCGGTCCATGCGAGGTCGGCGGCCTGTGGGTCGGTGGTCTATTGGTCGGTGGTCTATTGGTCGGTGGTCTTGGGGGCCAGCCGCGCACGGAGCGCGGGCTGGGGCGTGCCGAAGACATCAGGCTCGTCCTTGGGCGCCGCGCCAGACCGCATGGTGTCGAACTTCTCGAACTGCGTCCGCGGGGCGCTCTCCGGGAAGAGCGGCTTGTTGCAGCCCGCCAGCACACACCCGCACACCGCCGCCGCACAGGCGGACGCGATGCGGAGGGCGTTGGCTCGATGGGCGTGCATGGCCTGATCGTACTCCCGCGCCCGCGCTACCTGCGTGCCGGCGACGCCTTCCGCTGGGAGATCTCGAGCACCAGGCGCTCCAGCGCCGAGCGGAAATCCACGTCCACGGTGGCCACCCGGTCCGCCACGCGAAGCCGCCGCGGCGCGAAGTTCAGGATGCCCTGGACCCCGGCGTCCACCAGCGCATCGGCCACCTGCTGCGCCGAATCGGGCGGCACGGCGATGATGCCGATGCCCACCGACTCCCGCTTCACCGTGCCGGCAAGATCGCTCATGGGCAGCACCTCCATGCCCGCCACGGTGCGGCCCACCACTGCCTCGTCCTCGTCGAAGACGGCCACGATCTCGAAGCCCTCCTCGCGGAACCGCCGGTACGCCGCGAGCGCACGACCCACGTTGCCCGCGCCCACCAGCGCCGCGCGCCACTGCCGGTGCACGCCGATCACCTGGCGGATCGCCTCGGCCAGGAGCGGCACGCTGTAGCCGATGCCCGCCTGCCCGGCGTGGCCGATGATGCCCAGGTCCTTGCGCACCTGCGCCTCGGCCGCCCCCGCCGCGGTCCCCAGCTGCCGGCTGCTGACCGTGCCACGGTCCTGCGTCTCCAGGCGCTCAAGCTCCCGGAGGTACAGGCTCAGCCGATCGACGGTCGGCCGCGGGACTCGTGTTCGTCCGGGCATGCGCGCGAGTGTAGCCCCGCCGCACGCGCAACTAGACTCCGGCCATGCACATCCGCGACGTCCTCGCCCGGGACGGCATGACCGCAAGCTTCGAGTTCTTCCCGCCCCGCAACCTCGATGCGTGGCAGGAATTCGTGGCATCGCTGCCGGAGTTCGAGGCGCTGAAGCCCTCGTTCGTCTCCGTGACCTACGGCGCGGGCGGCAGCACGCGCGACCGCACCGATGCGCTGGTGGCGCAGCTGGCCACCGAGACCGCGCTTGCGCCGGTGCCGCACCTCACCTGCGTCGGGCACACGGACGCGGAGATCGACTCCATCCTCGCCGGCTACGCATCGCGCGGGGTCTCCAACATCCTCGCGCTGCGCGGCGATGCTCCGCGCGCCCAGGCATCGGTCACCGAAGGCTCGTTCCGCCACGCCGCGGACCTCGTGCGTGCCGTACGGACGTTCAACGACTCCGGCCGGCACCCCGATCCGCGCGGCTTCGGCATCGGTGTCGCCGGTTTCCCGGAAGGCCACCCGGAGACGCCCAACACGCTGGTGCAGATGGACCACCTCAAGGCCAAGGTGGACGCGGGCGCGGACTTCATCGTCACGCAGCTCTTCTTCGACAACGACGCGTTCTTCGACTGGCGTGACCGCTGCGCGCTGGCAGGCATCAAGGTGCCGATGATCGCCGGCCTCATGCCCGTCACGTCGCTTGCGGGACTGAAGCGCATGGCAGAGCTTGCGGCAGGGACGCGCTTCCCCGCACCGCTCCTGCGCGCCATCAAGCGTTGCCAGGATGACCCGGAATCGGTGGCGAACGTGGGCATCCACTGGGCCACGGAGCAGGCACGCGACCTGATCGACCGCGGCGTGGACGGCATCCACTTCTATACGCTCAACCGCAGCGGCGCCACGCGCCAGATCTACCGCACGCTCGGGCTTGCCGGGCGCGTCGGGTCGGCCGCGGCGGGCAGCCAGATCCGCTGAAGGAGATCGAGCATCACGTCGTCCGGGCGGACGGCGCGCATGGCGTCGAGGCCCTCGCGGATCACCTCCGGGCGATCGGTCTGGTAGCCGATGTAGCCGATCAGCAGTCCGAAGTCGAAGCGGTCGCTCTTGACGTCGGCCGCGGCATCCGGCGCGGAGGCCGCCGCCAGGCGCGCACGGGCCGAGCCGAGCGCGGCATCCATGCGCACCGAGGGGGGCAGCACGTCGGTGCCCAGGTGCGTGTCGATCATCTCCGGATGCATCGCGTAGAGCTTGCGAAGGCTGAGCGCCGCGCTCACCGAGAGCCCCGCCCCCAGCTGCGCGTTGGTCACGCCGGCCAGCGCGGCCGCGCTGTTGGGCAGCACCTGCAGCACGGATGCGTAGCGCTCCTCCGCGCGGAAGAAGTCGCCGCGCGACATGGCCGTGGCGCCCAGTTCCATCATGTCGCGGATGGCGCTCGAATCCTCGGGCACCAGTGACTGCATCTTGCGGCCGTGGCGAAGGATGAAGGCCAGGTCGTCGACGCTGGGCTTGGAATCGGCGCCATCGGCGGACTTGCCGTCGGTGCCCGTGCCGTCAGCACCCTTGCCGTCGCTCTTGGTCCCGCTCTTGGCGCCCATGCCATCGGAGCCATCCGTCTCGATCGTCTTGGCACCGGGCTTCGCGTTCGGATCAGTGCCAGGCGCGGCATTCTCCTGCGTGGTGCCGGTGTTCGTGCCGCCAGGCTGCGTGCCCTCGGCGCCCGGCTTCTTCTCGCCGCGCGGGCCGTTGACGCCGCGCTGGTTGCCTTCGACGCCGCTGCGGATCAGCTGCCCGCGCAGCCAGTCCATGTCCGTGCCGAGCTCGCGCTCGATGGTCGCTGCGCGCGCCTTGCGGTCGGCGTCCGAGGTCGGCTCCGGAATGCGGTTGCCGGCGCGCTCGCGCAGGGCGTCGTAGATGGACGAGTACTCCGGCGTCAGCGTCGGGCGGATGCGCGCGTCCTCGGCGAGGGAGCTTCCCGGCAGCAGCGAGTTGCTCCCGAGCGGCTCGCCCACCATGTCGCGGCGCGTGCGTCCCTGCAGGATGTCCTGGCGCAGGCGCTGGCGGTCGTAGGTAGTCAGGCCCATGTTGGCCAGCGCGTCGTCGAGCTGGATCTCCTTGCGCTCGTCCCGCGTGCTTGCCGCGGAAATGGCCTGCGACACGCGCCAGTTGAGGCGCTCGCTGGTGTCGCGCGCGTTGGCCGGGTCGATGATGTCCGCCTGGCGCTTCATCTTCTTGCCGCTGTCGGCGGTGAAG
>CAMBSR010000095.1 GCA_945870475.1 Phycisphaera mikurensis NBRC 102666 | reverse complement strand
GTGAAGTTCCGGTTCTCGGCGGTCACCGTGGTGGTGCGGGCCAGGTCGGCGAAGGCTTCCGGCAGCGCCACCCGCGCCGACGCCCCCGGGCGCTTCGGCCCGAGCATGGCGCCCTGCGCCTCGGTGCCCGCAAGCGTGTACATGGTGTCGTACGACTGCTCGAGCACCGAGCCCATCTGCAGCTCGGCGGCCTGCATCGCCAGCACCGAGAGCCGGTTCTGCTGCTCCACTGCGGTCCCCACCGCCACCGACATGGATGCCGTGGCCGCCACCATCGCCACGATGACCGAGGCGATCAGCGCCTCGAGCAGCGTGAAGCCGCCCCGCTGGAGCGAGGGGCGGCGCATCGAGACCTGCCACGTTCCCCCCTCCTTCGGCTTGGCTGTGGTTGGCGTGTCATTCGGTTCCATGGCGGCAAATCCCTTTCTGAACGCCCTGACTCTCCGTTACGGAATCGGGCCTGCAAAGCCGTTTCGGCGGTTCCCGGAACCTGTTTGAGGGAATTTCTCCCGAATTGCGGGTGCATTGATTGCAGGACCCCCCCTTTCCTTCCGACAGTCATCCTGCGGACCATTCGGGCAGAGTTGCCCGGCCCCGGACCGCGATGCCAGGACGAGTTACCCAAGCAGCAAGGAGCTGACACCATGACGAACAGCAACAGCAACAACAACAAGAAGACCACGAAGCTCCGCAAGGGATTCACGCTCATCGAAATTCTGATCGTCGTCGTCATCCTCGGCGTCCTCGCGGCGCTGGTGGTCCCGTCGGTGACCGGTGCCCTCGATGACGCCAACACCGAGGCCGCTTCGGCCCGTGGCGGCCAGATCACCACCATGGTGACCCGCCTCAACCAGTTCCAGCCGAACGGTGACAGCATCACCCTGACCGACGGCGCCACCTACACGTCAACCCAGCTGCAGGCGCTCGTCGACAACGGCTACTGCTCGGCCGACGACCTCGTCAACCAGGTCGACTCGACCAAGGGATGGACCTGGAGCTCCACGACCCGTAAGTTCAGCCCGCAGCCCTGACCGGTAAGCAGGCAAACATTTCGCGAATTCAAGAGGCGTCGGCAGAAGTGCCGGCGCCTCTTTTCCGATGGATAGCCAGGACAGGAGGCACTGATGTTCGGATTCGGAAAGCAATCTCGGAGCAGCTGGATCACCCGGAATCGCCCGTCGGCGCCCATCGCGGCGGACTTCGGGCGCTCCAGCGTGCGTCTCCTGCAGCTTGCGGCCGGCGCCACCGAATACCGCTGCACGGCCGCGGCGGAGATCCCGGGCTCCCCCTTCGAGGGCAACGGACACAAGCTCGATCCGCAGGTGCTGGCCTCGCGCATCCATGACGCCATCCGAGGCCTCGGCTTCGGCGGCCAGCGCGTCGCCGCCACCCTGCCCGCCGAGCTCTTCCAGACCGACATCGCCCGCCTGCCGGCGATGAGCGACAAGGAACTCGCCGACAGCGTCCGCTACGAGGCCATCGACCGCTTCGGCATCGACGGCGATCGCAGCGTGATCGGCCACCTCCGCCTCGGCGCCACCGCCGGCGGTTCCAACGACGTGCTGATGATGGTGCTCCCGCGCGAGGTGGTGGACACCACGTCCGCGGCGCTCTCCTCCAGCAACACGCTCGCCTTCCGGATCGAGCACGCCGCGCTCTCGGCGCTGCGCGCCGTGACCCGCCAGCGCGCCAGCGAGTGCGCCGACCCGGCGGAGAGCCGCGACTACGCGATGATCCACCTGGAGAACCGCGTCGCGACGCTGATCCTGCTCCGCGACGGCGCCGTCTCGTTCCTGCGCGCCATCCGCGGCGACTGGGCGCCGGTGGGCATGACCATGCACCGTCGCACCAGCACGGGACGCATCGTCTCGGGCGATGCCGCCATCGCCATCGACAACGCATCCGCCGACGAGTCCGGCACCGCCTGGCGGTGGTGCTCGCTCGCCGAGGAGTCGCTCCGCTGCCTGCGCCACTTCGAGCGCAGCGCCGGCGGCTGGTGGCCCCGCGAGATCGTCATCACCGGCCCCGCCGCCACCGACCCGCAGGCCGCCGCCACCGTGGAAAGCGTGTGCGGCGTGCGCGCCTCGCTCGCCGTCCCGATCCGCATGATCGACGAGCCCGAGGCCTGCATGCACGGCAACGAATGGGTCGCCGCCATCGGCTCCGCATGCGCCGAGCTGCCCTCGCTGGCACGCAACGTCCGCAGCATCCCGGAACCGGCCGCCCAGGCCCGCACCGCCATCCAGCAGCGCACCGCCGCCGCCATGCGCACGGCGGCGCGCGCGGCGAATACCGGCACCATCCAGCTCGATCCCGAGCCCAAGCCCGTCCCTGCACCGACCAACGGAGCCGCCGCGTGAGCGAGTTCGTCGTCGACTTCCTGCCCAGCGAGTTCCGCCGCCGCGGCGTGATGGCGGCGTCGCGCCGCCGCAGCGTCCTGCTGCTCGGCCTGCTCGGGGCAATGGTCGTCGGCGTGGCCGCACACAGCTGGAACCGCTCCCGCGAGGCCGAGTCGCGCCGCGCGGTCTCGCTCGCCCTCACCACGAGCGCATCGAAGGTCGATGACGTGGTCGACCGCCTTGCCGAGCAGCAGCGCGAGCTCCATCGCTACCTGTCGGTCTACGACCGCCTGGCGCTGCCCGTCGAGCAGAGCGACCTGGTGGCCACCATCACCCACCTGATGCCGGAGCGCACCAGCCTGTCGATGCTGCGCCTGGAAGTGAAGGACGACGCCGCCGCAAAGGCAGCCGATGCCGCCAAGGACCGCCCCGCGAAGGCGGATGCCGCCGGAAAGGCGGCCGCCAAGGCCACCACCCGCTGGATGGAAGTGACGATCGGTGGCTACGCGGCCGGCAACGCGGACCTCTACGAGCTGGAGCGGAAGCTTGCCAACACCAAGCCCTTCGACGCGGTGACCGTCTCGGAGAACAAGCCCATCGACGTGCCGGGCTCGCACGTCCAGGAATTCAAGGTCACCTGCCGCGTGCCGCTCGACGTCAAGTACGTCCGGCCCGGCACCGCGGTCGTGGCCGGCACGAAGGAGGCTTCGCGATGAACGTCCTCGGATCCATTCCGTTCCGCGTGCGTGCGGCGCTCGACCGCGACCTGATGGTCTGGGCCGTCGGCCCGGCGCTCGGCGCGATCCTGGTGACCACGCTCTTCGTGATCCCGAATTACGTCCGCGCCCTGCGCATGCAGGACGAGGCACAGCGCCTCGAAGCCGTGAGCGGCGAGAACATCTCCCAGCGCAACAACCTCAAGCTCATGGAACGCAGCGTCTCCGAGCTCCGCGAGGAGTGCAGCCGCCGCTGCCGCCCGCTCGCCGAGGGCACCGACCGCGACCACCTCCTCTCCGCGATCACCCGCCCCACCGATGGCACGGTGGTCCGCGAGCAGTCGATCCGCACCAGCGTGCTCGCGCCCGTCGACGGCATCGCCGCCGACGGACCCGTGATGCGCCGCGAGGTCACCGTCGAGATGACCGGCACCTTCGACAGCGTCTTCGGCGTGGTCGATGCAGCCGAGGCGGTCGACCAGCTGGTCACGCCGCGCTCCATCGAGATCGTCGTCATCAGCAGCCCCGCCGAACAGGCAACCCTGGGCAACCCCACGGTGCGCGCGACCATGCTCTTCGAGGAGTGGTTCGACCGCCAGGCGAAGCCCGCGAAGGAGGCCCGCCCGTGAGCGCGCCCCTCGCCGTCCGCTGGCAGCAGCTCTGCGACCGCCTCGGCGTCAAGCCGAAGCAGTTCGCCACGCTCATCGCGGTTGCCACCGTGTCCGTCGGCGCCGTGGCCGCCAAGTCCATGCTCAAGCCCGCCAAGGCCGCCGCCTCGGTGGCCGTGGTCGCCGCGGCACCCGCGGCCGCACCGCGGATCGTCGACGCCCCCCGCGCGCGCATGGAGCTCACGCTCGAGACGCGCCCCGCGCGCGACCCGTTCCGCCCGTTCTTCATGGTGGCCGAGGCAGCGCCCGCCCAGGGAAGCACCGGCGGCGCCGCATCGAACGTCACCGGCAACGCACCGGCCCCCAGCGGGCTGCTGCTGCGCGCGATCATCGCCGGCGAGTACGCGGTGATCGGCGAGGAGACCGTCGGCGTCGGCGACGAGCTCGTCGACGGCGAGGGCCGCCGCTTCACGGTCGAGGAAATCCAGGAGCGCCGCGTCGTCCTCCGTGAGGGCGGCCGCCGCGCAGAAATCGGCTATGCACGCATCGCAGCCAAGGGCGCCTCGGCACCCGCGGCAGGCAAGGGAGGCAGGAAGTGAGCCATTCGCACGACTACGGCCACGGCAACAACGGCGTCCGCCGCGACGACCACGCCACCCGGCCCCTGAACCTGGAGCTGGCCACGCTGCCGCCCCTCGGGCAGATCCTGGTGGAGGACGGCACGCTCAGCACGGACCAGCTCCGCCAGGCGCTTGCCGCGCAGGTGAAGGGCGGGCAGCGCCTGCTCCTGGGCGAGGTGCTGGTGCAGCTCGGCATGGTCGACAAGACCGTCCTCCTGCGCGCCGTGGCCAAGAGCCGCGGCGTGGAGTTCGTGGACGAGCCCGCGGCCATGTTCGAGGAAGGCGCCATGGCGCTGATCCCGGAATCGCTGCGCCGCGAGCACCGCATCTGCCCGCTGTTCCTCGCCGGCAACGAGCTGGTGGTGGCCACCGCCGACCCGCAGAACTACTTCGTCGAGGAACTGGTCGCCCGCGAGACCGGCTTCAAGGTGCGCTTCGTGGCCTCGCCCGACGAGCGCATCGACCAGCTCCTGAGCGACCCGACCCGCGCCGCGGAGAACGTCAACAAGCAGGCCGAGGAACTGGTCGCCGACCTCTTCGACGGCACCAACGAGGCCGACTACCAGCTGCAGGAGAAGCAGGTCGACGAGATGGTGGGCTTCGACGCCGCCGACGACGTCGGCCCGGTGGTGAAGCTCGTCAACTTCATCATCTGCAGCGCCGCCGCCGAGGGCGCCAGCGACATCCACATCGAGCCCGACGAAGGCAACCTGCGCGTGCGCTACCGCATCGACGGCGTGCTCTTCCACAAGATGACCCCGCCGTACCGCATGCATGCGGCCATCTCGAGCCGCATCAAGATCATGTCCCACCTGGACATCTCCGAGCGCCGCATCCCGCAGGACGGCGAGATCTCCGTGCGCGTCAAGGGCAAGCCCATCGACCTGCGCGTCAGCACGCTCCCCGGCAAGTTCGGCGAGAAGATCGTCATGCGCATCGTGGATGTCTCGACCGCCAAGCTCGGCCTGGAGAAGCTCGGCTTCCGGCCGAAGATGCTGGCCGACTTCCAGGGCGTCATCGACCAGCCGTACGGCATCGTGCTCGTCACCGGCCCGACCGGCAGCGGCAAGTCCACCACGCTCTACTCGGCGCTCGGCACCTTCGACACCGTGGCCAACAACGTGTCCACCGTCGAGGACCCGGTCGAGGCGAACCTCGAGGGCGTGCACCAGGCGCAGATCAGCCCGAAGGCGGGCTTCACCTTCGCCGGCGCGCTCCGCGCCCTGCTCCGCCAGGACCCGGACATCATCATGGTGGGCGAGATCCGCGACGGCGAGACCGCGCAGATCGCCGTCCAGGCCGCGCTCACCGGCCACCTGGTGCTCAGCACCCTGCACACCAACGACGCCCCCAGCAGCATCACCCGCCTCCAGAACCTGGGCGTCGAGCCCTTCCTGGTGGCCGCGAGCCTCAAGGGCGTGCTTGCGCAGCGCCTGGTGCGCCGCGTCTGCAGCCAGTGCAAGACCGAGTACGCGCCCGATGCGCAGCAGCTGATGTCGCTGGGCGAGTACGCGCAGGGCTGCACCAGGCTCTGGAAGGGAAGCGGCTGCCGCAAGTGCCACGAGACCGGGCTCTCCGGTCGACTGGGCGTCTACGAACTGATGGTGCCGGACGAGCGCCTGGTGGACGCCATCTGCGCCAACGCCGAGCCGGCCAAGATCCGCGAGGTCCTGCGCGACGGGAAGTTCCAGACCCTCTGGGACGACGGCGTGCAGAAGGTGCTCGAGGGCCACACCACGATCGAGGAGGTCTACGGTGCCTGCCGCCGCTGAACGCAACATCGAGAGTGCAGGCGAAAGCCGCAAGTTCACCTACCGCGCACGACGCTCGGAAGGCGGCGACATGGTCCGCGGCGTGGTCGAGGCGGCGGACCACGCGTCCGCCGTACGCGAGCTGCGCCGCCAGGGCCTGGCGATCCTCTCCGTGGAGCTCGGCGACCTCGGGTCCGCGGTGGGCCAGGAATCGGATCCCGTCCGCCTGCGCAAGCGCCTCTCGCGCGCCATGGGCAAGGACGACGTGGTCAGCTTCTGCCAGCAGCTGGCGGTGATGCTGCGCACCGGCGTGCCGCTCGCCGAATCGCTCGAGACCTTCGCGGACCAGGCCTCCAAGAAGGACGTCGCGGAATTCGTGCGCCTCATCAAGGCGGACGTGTGCGAGGGCGAGGACTTCAGCGCCGTGCTCGCCAAGTATCCGCAGGTGTTCCCCACCATCCTCGTCTCGCTGATGCGGGCCGCGGAAGCGTCGGGCAAGCTCGACGAGATGCTCACCCGCGTGGCCAAGGACCTCTCCAAGGCGCGCAAGACCGCCAAGCAGATCAAGGGTGCCATGATGTACCCGGCCATCATGATGGTGGTGGCGGTGCTCGCCGTCACGGTCATCATGGTGTTCGTGCTCCCGAAGTTCGCCCCGCTCTTCAAGGCGCAGGGCGACCGCCTGCCCGCGCCCACCAAGGCGCTGGTCTGGCTGAGCGGCTTCCTCCGCACCGGCTGGATGATCTATGTCCCCGCGATGCTGGCGATCGTCGGCGGCACGTGGTGGTACGTGCGCACCGAGACCGGGCGCATCATGCTCGACACGCTCAAGCTCCGCATGCCGGTGCTCGGGCACATGTTCCGCTGCCTGTACCTCGTGCGCTTCTCGAGCACCATGGCCACGCTCCTGGCCGCGGGCGTCTCGCTGGTGGACGTGGTTCGCATCTGCCGCGACGTCACCGGGAACGTGCACTACACCAAGCTCTGGGAGACGCTCGAGGACCGCATCAGCAAGGGCCAGGAGATCGCCCCCACCTTCCGCGAGTTCGACTTCGTGCCGCGCAACGTGGTGGCCATGATCGCCAGCGGCGAGAAGTCCGGCCGCCTCTCCGAGGTGCTCGAGCACGCGGCCACCGCGGCCGAGGACGACCTCGACATCGCCGTGAAGAGCACCACCAGCCTGGTGGAACCGATCATGATCGTCGGCATGGGTGCGGTGGTCGGCGGCATCGCCTCGGCCATGCTCCTCCCGATCTTCAACATGTCGAAGAACATGCGCCCGCACTGAGGCCGGCGCAGCGGGTCAGTGGACGCGGACGCGGACGCGCGTGCCGGCATCGTCGGGCACGAGCGTCGGGCGAACCTCGCCCTTGCCGCGCGTGACGCCGAACTCGATCTCCGCAGGCGAGCCGTCGGCGTGGGCCGCCACGAGCACCAGCGCATCGGCGGGCGACCACGCGCCGCCGGGCGCGCGGGTGAACGGGATCTCCACGCACACCGTGCCCGAACGCAGCGCGCCGTCCGTTCCTGACGGCTCCGCGCGCAGCTTCGAACGCAGCCGCAGCGACGTGCCCCGCGGCAGCTCGCCGACATCGAGCGCGAAGACCCGCACCAGCGAATCGCCTTCGGCAAGGGGCGCCAGGTTCGCGGCGATCACGGCAGCGTCGCCGACCTTCCACGCGCCGCGCCACTCGCGCCAGCCTTCGAGCGCCACGGCGACGGCATGCTGCGCCGCACCGCCCGGCAGCAGCACCACCGCCGGCGTCCTGCCGCGCGGCTCGCCGTCCACGGTGACCAGCGCGCCGCTCGGCGCACTCACGATGCGCAGCTCGGCGAGCGTTGCCGGGGCGGGCACCCCGCCCTTCGCCGTTGATTCCGTGGAGACCGGCGTCTCCGCAGGCGCGGTGCCTGCCAATCCGCGTGCACGCGCGATGAGCGCACGCACGTCCACCAGGTCGAACGCCACGGCGATCGCCGCCGCGGAGACGAGGACAAGCAGCGCAACGATGAACCCGCCGAAGCGCGACGGCGCAGGCTTCGCCTTCGGCTTGAGCCGGGC
>CAMBSR010000094.1 GCA_945870475.1 Phycisphaera mikurensis NBRC 102666 | reverse complement strand
TCGTCATCGGCGTGCTGCGGTCAAGCTTCACCCCACCGTCTTTGCCAACGAGGCGCACCCGGAACGCTGGCGCTGATGTTTGGGTGATGACTTCCAGGTCGCGTTCCTTGAGACCCGCCGCTGCTGCATCGAACGCGCTGATTTGTTGCCGATAGGGGGCGGCCTGCATGGACGGCGTATCGATGATCAACACGCGGTGCTTCCACTGGTGCGCCGCGAGGTCGGGCAATGCGAGGCCGGTTGTTGATTCGCCGGCACAGCCGTGCGCGAGACAAGCGGCGAGGCCGGCGAGACTCATCTTCAATATGGTTGACATGGTTTCACAGTGGACCGCAGAACGTGGAGTTGCAGGAAACTGCTCCGCGGCGAGTGCGAAGTTCGCCAATGAGCCACACTGCCGCCCGCTCGTGACGCCGGAAATGCGAAGTCCCATCAATTCCACTGGCCCAGCAGCAGTCCCAGGTCTGCGCCGCCGACCGTACCGTCCTGGTTCAGGTCGGACCGGCAGCCCCAGCTGGTGGTCGTGCACGGGCCCCACTCGCCGAGCAGGACGCCGAGGTCCGCGCCTGTGACCGCGCCGTCGAGGGTGATGTCGGCGACATTCGGCATCTCCGAGCGCCATGCGCCACGGCCGTAGGTTCCGGCAATCACGGTGCGCCGCTGGGCGTCGACCTCGAGTTGCCCGATGTTGACGTTGGGAAGGTCGACGCCGTCCTTGATCCAGGTCACGGCGCCGTCGAATGTGGCGTAGATCCCAGAGCCCGCGCCGACGTACACCGTGGGCAGCGGTCTTCCCCAGTCGACCGCGAGCGCCTGCGCCGTGATGCCCGTCGGCAGCGACCCGCTTGCGGTGGTCCAGTTCGAGCCATCCACGGTGCGGAGCAGGCGTGTCCCCGAAGACGCCAAACGAGTCGCGAACGCGACGCTCGGGCTTCCCGGCTTCGCATCAATCGCCGAGATGTACGTGCCATCCGCGGCGCGTCTGCGCACCCACGTGGTGCCGGCGTCCGTCGACTGGAAGATGCCGCCGGCGCTGTTCCCCGCCCAGATGACGTTGCTGAGGCCCTGGACGACCTCGATCGCCGTCACCGTTCCGCCGTCGGAGACCTCGGTGGTGCTCACGGCGGTCCAGGTGGAGCCGGAGGTGGCGTTGTCGGTGATCCAGATCCGGTTCGTGCCTGCCACGAGGCGGTTCGCGTTCCCTGGGTCGATCACCATCGGTGCGATCCACTCGCGCGTGTCGCCGGACCAGGGCCCCGAGATGTTGGCGGCCGAGCCGTTGGTGACCCGGTAGATGACGAGGTACACGTAGGTGGTGTAAAGACGGTTGAGGGACACCGGGTCATAGGCCCCGAAGCCACCATCGCCGGCGGTGATCTGCGGCCACGCCAGCGAGCCGTTGGACGTGCCTGCCATTCCGTTGTCCTGGGTACCGCCCATCATCCGATTGGGATCGAGCGGATGCTGCGCGATGGTGTAGTTCTGGATGGCGGCCAGGGTCGCGTTGCAGTTGATCCACTGCGCGCCGGTGCGGCGCCACACGCCGCCGTCGCAACCGAACCAAGGGGTTCCGTCGGCGCCGAACGCGATCCAGTGCTGGTCCGGGTGGATCTGGCCGCCGCTGCTCGAGATCTCGGTCCAGGTCGCGCCGCCGTTGAAGGACTCGATGACGCCGGCGGTCGCGTAGGCCGGCGAGACCCCGCCGCAATACAGGTGGTCGGGGTTGGCGGGATCGACGCCGATGGAGAGGTCGTACCAGCCTTGGGGCCGCGGGAAGTCAGGCGTGCCGGCAAGCTGGGTCCATGTCGAGCCGCCGTCCGCCGTCCGGTACATGCCCAGCAGACCGGAGGTGGAGGGGTTCACGAATGCGGCGTAGAGCACCTGCGGATTCGATCGCGCGATCGCCAGCACGATTCGGGAGAAGCCCGAGGTGGGGAGCCCTCCCGTCAGCGTGGTGAATGTCGCGCCGCCGTTGGTTGACCGGCGAATCCCGGATCCGCGGACGGCCACGAAGACTCGCTGGGAGTTCGTCGGATCCACCGCCAGGCTCGAGCAGTTCGAGGAAATCAGCGTGGACCAGGTGGTGCCGCCATTGGTGCTGCGGCGGTAGCCGCTCGATCCGGTGGCATGGATCGCCGCAGGCGATCTCGCGGCGGAACCGGACACCACTGCCAGCCCGCTGCAATCGGCGCCGGACTGCGTCGAGAGCGAGGACCACGTGCTGCCGCCGTCGAGCGAGCGGAGCAGCCCGGTGCCCGACGAGCCGGTGGTGTATTCGCCTGTTCCCGCGTAGATCGTCTCGGGGAATGCGCGGTCGATCTCGACGGCGCCGTGGTTCAGCGACGGTTGGGCGTCGGTGAGCGGCGTCCAGTTGGCGCCGGAGTCCGTGGTCTTCCAGATGCCTCCGGAGGCCGATGCCGCATATGCGACCGAGGCGATCGTCGGGTGGCAGGCGATCGAGACGATGCGGCCGCCTGCATCGTTGGTCCCGGACCAGTACTCGTTGCGCACCGGCTTGCCGCCGACGAACGTCCAGGCCATGGTCGAGACGGCCGCCGTGGCGGGCTCGATCGCATAGGCGTCCTCGGTCATGGGCTCGCCCACGATCCGCCAATAGCCGTAGGGCGGTGGACCGAAGCCCTTCCGCGTGCGCGGGCTCTCGGTGCTGATCACCGCGAGGGCGCGTCCTTCGGGGTCGAGCGCAGTGGGACTCGCGCAGCCCGCAACGGCGCTGGCGAGCGAGAGGACGGTGCATAGAACCCGGAGCGTTGGCATGCTGCAAAGCATAGCGAAGCATGCCTCCGGGGCAGCACGCGGACCCGGGCGGTGCCTGGTTCTTTCTTCGGTTCCGAAGACCGATGCTCTGTTCGTTGAGCGACGCGTGCGAGGGGAACGCCATCACGGAGTTGTGTTAGGAGTGCGCTCCGATTGCGTTCATCGCAACGAGCACATTTCGTCGGCCCCGGGAATTGCATCTCTAGACGAGCGAATCCCAACGAGTAGAACACTCGGCCAACGCCGGAGGCGGCCTGCGCGCCGTCCGGGCACATGGGTAACAGGTAGCCATGAAGAGCGCGTTGTGCGGTAGCCGACACCCGCACGCCCACCGCAACCACTTGCGTGCCCCCGTCAACACGCGTCACATGGCTTTGGTGCCCATGTCGTCAAGGCTGATGCCCCCGGGCGGGCCGCGGCCGGGTGGCGGCGCCCCCGGGAGCCGCTAGCCTTCCGCCATGCTCCAGGCCTGGCTCAACGGCACGTTCGTCCCCATGACCGAGGCGACGGTCTCCGCGTTCGACGCGGGGTTCCAGCACGGCGTGGGTCTCTTCGGGACGATGGCGGCGCGGCACGGGCGCATCTTCCGCGGGCTCGAGCACATGGAGCGGATGCGCGCGAGCGCGAAGGAGCTTGGACTGGCCGACACGCTGCGCCCCGAGGCGCTCGTTGATGCGTGCGAGGCGACGCTCGCGGCGAACGCGCTGCAGCACGCGCGCGTGCGCGTCACGCTCACGGGCGGCGACATGAACCTGCTTGCGCGCGGCGCCACCGAGGTGCGGCACGACCCGACTGTCCTCATCCACGTGCAGCCGCCCACGCCGTATCCGCCCGCGCTCTTCGAGCAGGGGATCGGCGTTCGCATCGCCGATGCGCAGCTCAACGTGGCGGATCCGTTCGCCGGCCACAAGACGCTCTGGTACTGGCCCAGGCTCCATGCGCTGCAGCGCGCGGCATCGGCGGGCATGCAGGAAGCGCTCTGGTTCGACGTGACGCGCGGGCTCTCCTGCGGCTGCGTGTCGAACGTGTTCCTGGTGAAGGACGGCGCGCTCGTGACGCCGGTGGCGCGCGGCGAGGAGCCGAAGGATTCGCCGATGCGGAGCCCCGTGCTCCCCGGCATCACGCGTGCGGCCGTGCTCTCGCTTGCCGAGGAAAGCGGCATCGGCATCCGGCGCGAGCGCGTCGAGATCGAGGCCGTGCTCGCCGCCGACGAGGTGTTCCTCACGAACTCCAGCTGGCACGTGCTGCCGGTGGTGCGCGTCGAGCAGCGGACGATCGGCGCCGGCAAGCCGGGCGACGTGACGTCCACGCTGCGCGCGGCGCTCGTCGAGCGCATCGATCGCGAGACGGTGAAGTAGCCGAACCTATTTCCGAACGCGCACGTTCTCGCGGCCGTCGTCTCGGCCGTCCCCGCGGCCGTCCTGGACCGGCGGTTCCTCGTTGGCGGGGACGCCCGCCTGGAATCCCGCGGGGAACCCGGCGCGCATGGCGCTCACGCTGACCTGCGGGCCGACGCGCACGCCGAAGATCCGGCGGATGCCCCAGAGGAGGAGCCCGATCACCACGGCCACCACCAGGCATCCCGCGCCGAGCACGATCACCGGGATCGCGATCGCAAGCGCAAGGACCACGATGACCACGCGGAAGGCCAGACGCAGCAGCCACGCCAGCGGGTTTCCGCCGGGGCCGCCCGCGCCGCCACCTGCGGGGCCGCTCGGGCCGCCCCCAATCTCGATGTTTTTCACGACGATCGTGCGGGTTTCCATGCCAGCCATTGATCGTATCGCCCGGCCACCTACGATGCGCCCTTCGACAGGAAGTCCATGGCAGCGAGCAGTTCGAAACCCGGCACGGATGCCCCGGCCGCCCCGCCCAGCGCGGAGCGATCCGGCCCTCGCTTCGTCCACCTGCATCTCCACAGCGAATACTCGCTGCTTGACGGCGGCAACCGGCTGAAGAAGCTGGTGAACCGCGTCAAGGAGCTCGGCATGGACTCGGTGGCCGTCACCGACCACGGCAACCTCTTCGGCGCGCTCGAGTTCTACATGGCGGCCAAGGAGGTGGGCATCAAGCCCATCCTTGGCATCGAGGCCTACGTGGCGCCGGGCGACCGTCGCGACCGCACCCACACCGGCGTTGCCGACGGCGGCTTCCACCTGGTGCTCCTGGCGCAGGACCTGGACGGGTGGCGCAACCTGCTCAAGCTCTCGAGCGACGCCTTCATCAACGGCTTCTACTACAAGCCGCGCATGGACAAGACCACGCTCGCGGAGTTCAACCGCGGGCTGATCGCGATCAACGGCCACCTGGGCTCGAGCATCGCCTTCCACCTGGAGCAGTTCGTCCGCACCAACCAGCAGAAGCACTGGGAGGCCGCGGTCGAGGAGGCGAAGTGGCACGCCGAGACCTTCGGCCCCGATGCCTCCGGCGAGCCGCGCTTCTACATCGAGCTCCAGCGCCACGTGGACGACCAGGAGCGCATCAACCCGCTCCTCAAGAAGATCGCCAAGAAGCTCGGCCTCCCGCTCGTCTGCGACAACGACGCGCACTTCCTCCGCAAGGAGGACCACGATTCCCACGACACGCTCTGCTGCATCTCGATGGGGAAGACGAAGGACGTGCCGGACCGCATCCGCTACCCGGAGGGCCTCTATGTCAAGAGCCCGCAGGAGATGCACGAGCTCTTCTCCGAGGACGACGCCGAGCGCGAGGCGCTCGCGAACACGCTGCGCATCGCCGATCGCTGCAACGTCACGCTCCCGAAGGACATGAAGTACGCGCCGGTGGTGCGGATCCGCCACGGCGGGCGCAAGCCGAAGTACGACCCGAAGAAGGACGGCGACCTCACCGAGTGGTTCAAGGGCTACTGCCGCACCATCGAGCTGCTGCCCTTCGATGCCACCAAGGACGCCGACGTCACCGAGGCCGAGCTGCGCGCCGACTGCGACCGCGCGCTGCGCGATCTTTCCGAAGCCGGCCTCATCTGGCGCTACGGCGTCGACGGCATCACGCCCGCCGTGCGCGCGCGCGCCGAGCGCGAGCTCAAGGTGCTCGCCGACAAGGCCATCAGCGCCTACTTCCTCATCGTGTGGGACTTCGTCAACTGGGCGCGCCAGAACGGCATCCCGGCCACCGCGCGTGGCTCGGGCGTCGGCACCATGGTGGGTTACGTGCTCGGCCTCTCGAACGCGTGCCCGGTGCGCTACGGCCTGCTCTTCGAGCGCTTCACCGACCCGGACCGCAGCGAATACCCCGACATCGACATCGACCTCTGCCAGAACGGCCGCGGCGCGGTCATCCAGCACGTTCGCCAGAAGTACGGCCACGTGGCGCAGATCGCCACCTTCGGACGCCTGAAGGCGAAGAACGCCATCAAGGACGTGGCGCGCGTCATGGGCCTGCCGCCCGCGGAAGGGCAGCGCATCTCGAACCTGGTGCCGGAAGCGCCGGACATGACCTTCGAGAAGGCGTTCGCGCAGAGCCCGGACTTCCAGGCCGCCTACGACGCCGACGAGACCGTGCGGCGCGTGGTCGACGGTGCGAAGGAGCTCGAGAACCATGCGCGCACGCAGGGCATCCACGCCGCCGGCGTGGTGATCGCCACGCAGCCCCTCGACAACATCGTCCCGCTCTGCCGTTCCACCGGCGGCGGCGACGAAGTGGTGACGCAATGGGAAGGCCCGCTCTGCGAGAAGGCCGGCCTCCTGAAGATGGACTTCCTTGGCCTGCGCACGCTCTCCACCATCGAGCTTGCCAAGAAGCTGGTGCGCGACTCCATGTCCGAGGAGGCCATCTATCGCGGCGTCGGCCGTGAGCCGGGCGACGGCGGCCCGCATCCCTTGGACCTCGACCGCATCCCGCTCGAGGACCAGCGTGTCCTGGGCACGTTCCGGCGCGCGGACACGGGCGGCGTGTTCCAGTTCGAGTCGGGCGGCATGCGTCGCCTGCTCTCGGACATGCAGCCGGACCGCCTGGAGGACCTGATCGCGGCCAACGCGCTCTTCCGTCCGGGGCCCATGAGCCTCATCCCCGACTACAACGCGCGAAAGCACGGCAAGCAGCCGGTGCCCGCGGTGCACGAGGCGGTGGACCCTCTCCTGGCCGAGACCTACGGAATCATGGTCTATCAGGAGCAGGTCATGCAGGTCCTGCACCTCCTGGGCGGCATCGCGCTCCGCCAGGCGTACACGGTCATCAAGGCCATCAGCAAGAAGAACGAGAAGCTCATCAACTCCACGCGCGAGGAGTTCGTGACGGGCGCCGGCACGCGCGGCGTGGACGCGCGGCGCGCGGGCGAGCTCTTCGACCTGATCGTGAAGTTCGCGGGCTACGGCTTCAACAAGAGCCACTCCACCGGCTACGCCATCGTGGCCTACCAGACCGCGTACCTGAAGACCTGGTTCCCCAACCACTTCATGGCGGCGGTGCTCACCTTCGAGAGCCAGGCGCAGAAGGTGGAGGACTGGGCCGTCTACCTGGACGAATGCCGGCGCACGGTGTTCCCGGATTCCACCGACGCGCGTGCGCACGTTGGCGTGGAGGTGCGTCCGCCCGACGTCAACCTTTCCGATGCAGACTTCTCCGTGGTCTACGCCGAGGGCGAGCCGCACGACGGCGTGCACGGCCACGTACGCTTCGGGCTCAAGGCCATCAAGGGCTCGGGCGAGAACGCCATCGTGGCCATCATCGCGGAGCGGAAGAAGGGCGGCCGCTTCAAGGACCTCTTCGACTTCTGCGACCGCGTGGACCTGCGCACCGTGAACCGCGCCACCATCGAGGCGCTGGTGAAGGGCGGGGCGTTCGACAGCCTGCACGGCGTGGAGGAGCGCGCGGCGCTCGTGGCCACCATCGAGGACGCCATCCGCAGCGGCCAGACCAAGAACGAGGACCGCCGCGTCGGCCAGATGACCTTCTTCGGCGACTTCGAGGGCTCTGCGCCCGCGGGCGCCGCCGCGCCGGCGACCACGCTCCGCAAGGTGCCCGCGTGGGAGCGGATGCAGGCGCTCGCCTACGAGAAGGAGGCCTTGGGCTTCCACGTGAGCGGCCACCCGCTCGACCAGTACAAGGACGAGATTGCCACGTTCTGCTCCGGTTCCGTGGAGCGCGTGGCGCAGATGCCGCAGGACGCCTCCGTGGTGGTGGGCGGCATGCTGACGCGCGTGCGCGCCGTGGTCGCCAAGACCGGCAAGAGCGCCGGGCAGCGGATGGCCATGTTCACGATCGCCGACCAGGCCACGGCCATCGAGGGCGTGCTCTTCGCGCAGACCTTCGCCACCTACGGCGAACTGATGCAGCAGGACCGCGTGGTGGTGATGGTGGCGCGGCTCGACCATTCGCGCGGCTCGCCGCAGCTGGTGGTCGACCGCGTGATCGGCATCGAGGACGCGGCGCAGCACCTGGCCAC
>CAMBSR010000093.1 GCA_945870475.1 Phycisphaera mikurensis NBRC 102666 | reverse complement strand
CGCTCAAAGACGGTCGGTTGCGGCGGGGAGGATTCCTGCGGTCCGGCGGGGTGCATGCCGTATCGTAGGGACATGTGTTCCACGCGCGCGGCCGCGATCCTTGCCATGGCCCTGTCCACGCTGCTTGTTGCAGGCAGCACGGCGCGAGCGGTCACGCCTCCAGCCACCGTGGACGGCGCGTTGCCGGACGACTTCCGTCGCCCGCGCGTGCCCGCCATGCTGCTGACGCCGCTCCCCACGAAGGGCGGCATCCCGCGCATGGCGCCGAAGCACGTGCGCCCCGGCACACCCGAGCAGTGGGCTCGTTTCGACGCCACCTTCGCCGTGCTGAAGTCCCGCAACTTCGCACACACCGCGTCGAGCAAGGCGCGCGAGTCCGGCCTGGCCACGCTGCGCGAGTGCACCGATCCCGCGGCCATCGAATCCATGTACGCCGCGTTCCATGGCCAGAAGCAGGACGTGCTGCTGGCCGTGCTCGATGCCTGCAAGAAGGCCGGCCCCGAAGGCCAGTACGCGCTCGCCTCCATTGCCATCCAGGACAGCGACGCCGCCATCCGCGCCGAGGCCACGCGCCGCCTCGGCAAGCCGCCGAGCACGGCAGTGCTGGCCGCGCTGGATGACGGCCTGCGCGCCGAGGACCACGAGTGGATCAACCGCGCGGGAATCCTGGCCGGCGCCGTGCACGCGGTGGAGGCGCTTCCCACGCTGATCTTCGCGCAGGTGGCGCAGTCCGCGCCCTCCGAGCGCGGCGACCGCGCGTGGATCGCCACCGGCCGCACCATCAGCTACGTGGCGAACGTCATCCCCGTGGTCGGCGACAACGCCGGCGCGTACCAGCCGGTGATCGGCCAGCTGATCGAGGGCGTGGTGCTTCGCGTCCAGGACTGCGCCGTCACCATCTATCACGGCGGTGTCCACGATTCGCTGGTGGCCATGGCGGCCTACGACTCCGGCATGGACGTGGCCGCCCTGGGCTGGGACATCCGCGCCTGGCACCGGTGGTTCAACGAGGAGTACGTGCCGTTCAAGCGTCGCCAGGACGAGGAACTGGCGAAGGCCGCAGCGCAGGTGCCGTGAACGCGGCATCGGACATGATCCGGGCTTCCCGGCAGGTCATTGCGGTCGCTGCGAACTGCTGAAACTCACGACCGCTTCGACGGCACCGGGACGCGCGAGCGAACCACGGCGGTGTCCTTGGTGGCGAACTTCTTGCGGGCGGCTTCGCCCTGTTCGCGCTGGTTGAAGGTGCCGATTTCCACGATCCAGACGCGCTTCGACGGCGAGCTCACCGCCAGGACGCGGGGCGTCGGCAGCCCGGCGCGCTTCGCCTCGCGTGCGAGGTTGGTGGCGCGCTGGCGAGCTGCCGTCTCCGAGCTGTACGCGCCGGCGCTGATGGTCCACGGAGCATCGTCATCGACCGCGGGCAGGACGGCCACGGGATCCGGATCGGTCGCGGGCTTTGCGGCAGGAAGCTTCGGTGCCACGGGCGCGGTGGGTGCCGCAGGCTGCGCCAACGCCACGGCCGTAGCTGGTGCCGGCCGCGGGGGAAGCCGCGACTCGTTGGCCTTGGCGTCGGCCTCCTGGGCGTGTTCGCGCGCAAGCTGCGCTTCACGCCCGTTCAGCTTGGTGGCTGCCGCGGCGTAGCTGCTGGCGGCGTCGTTCCAGCGCCTCTCGTCCACGGCGATGGCGGCCTGCATCGCCAGCGCACGGCCGGCGAGTTCCGGGTCTGCGCTGCGTGCGGCCACGGCGAACGCATCGCGCGCCTCGCGGTTCTTGGAGAGTTCGCTCGCGGAGCGGCCGGCCAGGTAGGCGGCCTGCTGGCGCGTGAGGGGATCGGTGGCGTTGCCCTGGATGTCCTTGGACATGCGCAGGCTCTCGGCGTACCGCTTGGCGTCGTACGCCCGGAGCGCATCATCCAGGGTGGTGGTCTGCTGCTCGCACGCGCACGTGAGCAGTGCTCCCGAGAGAAGGAGCATGCTCGCGGGGCGCGTGGTGATGGCCATCATGGCCGTCCACGCGACGGTGGGGGATGCGATCCGTCGCATGAAGGTATGGTATCGGCTGCTGCCTTCCGGCCCCTCCACCAATCATGCCGCTCCTTCGACAGATCCAATGGAGTCTTGCCCGCCGCGCCTTCAAGCCGGTGGCGGTGGACGACTTCCGCACCTGGACGGGGGCCACCATGACCGTGGCTGCCTGGCACCTGGCGCGGGAGATCCGCACCCGGAGCAAGGCGCAGAACGTGGGGATCCTGCTTCCCACCTCTGGCATGTTCCCGCCGGCGCTGCTGGCCGCCTGGATGGCGGGGCGGACGGCCGTGCCGCTCAACTACCTGCTGTCCCGGAGCGACCTCGAGTTCATCGCCAAGGACGCCGGCCTGGACGCGGTGATCGCCGTCGGTCCCATGCTCGACGTCATCGGCGGGCCGATCCCGGGGTTGGAGGTCATCCGTCTGGACGAGATGCGCTTCACCGGGGTGCCGCCCGTCAGCTTCGGCCCATCCGCCGCGCCCGACGACACGCTGGTGATCCTCTACACGAGCGGCACCAGCGGGCGGCCCAAGGGCGTCATGCTCTCCGACCGCAACCTGTCCGCCAACGTCGAGCAGGTGGTGGACTGGGCGCAGTTCGACCACCGCGACACCATGCTCGGCGTCCTGCCGCAGTTCCACAGCTTCGGCCTGACGGTGATGACGCTCCTGCCGCTCGTGGTTGGTTGCGGCGCCGTCTACACGGCGCGCTTCATCCCGGGCAAGCTGCTCGAGCTGGCCCGCAAGCACCGGCCCACGGTCTTCGTGGCCATCCCGTCCATGTACAACGCGCTGCTCCACGCCAAGAAGGCCGATGCGGAGGCGCTCGAAAGCCTGCGCTACGTGGTCTCCGGCGGCGAGCCGCTCCCCGACAAGGTGGCGTCCGGCTTCATGGAGCGCTTCGGCAAGCGCATCAACGAGGGCTACGGCCTGACCGAGACCTCGCCATGCACCAACTGGTGCCTGCCCGAGGAATTCCGCCCGCATTCGGTGGGGCGCGCGCTGCCGCGCGTCGAGGAGCGGATCGTCGGTCCGGACGGCCAGCTCCTGGGCCCGAACCAGGACGGCGAAGTGCGCATCAAGGGCCCGAACGTGATGAAGGGCTACTACAACCTGCCCGAGCTCACTGCCTCCGTCTTCGACGAGCACGGGTTCTTCCGCACCGGCGACATGGGCCGCCGAGACGACGACGGGCACCTCTTCATCACCGGCCGCATCAAGGAGATGCTCATCATTTCCGGCGAGAACGTCTTCCCGCGCGAGATCGAGGAGGTGGTGAACCACCATCCCTTCGTCAAGGATTCAGCGGTGGTGGGCCTGCAGGATCCGTCGCGCGGCGAGGTGCCGATCTGCTTCGTGGAACTGAAGGACGATGTGGCCTGGGACGAGCAGGATGTCCGCGCCTTCGTGCGCGAGAAGCTGCCGCCCTACAAGGTGCCGCGCGAATTCCGCGTGCTCGAGATGCTGCCGCGGAACCCCACGGGGAAGATCATGCGACGTGCGCTTTCCGAGCGGATCAAGGCCGAGGGCTGAGCGTCGGGGCGGGGGCGCGTCGCGGCGGGGGCCGCGGGCGTCACGCGCGCGGATTCAGGGGCACGGACCCCAGTCGCCGAGCAGGATGCCGAGGTCCGCGCCGTTGACCGTGCCGTCCAGGTTGAGGTCGCCGAGGCCGAACCCACGCCAATTGCCGAGGAGCAGGCCGAGGTCCGCACCGTTGACGTTCCGATCGCGGTTGATGTCCGACGGGCAGCGGCCCGGGCAGATGGGGCCGGAACCGGTCAGCGTGATGCGGCCGGAGCCGCCTTGCTGCGGGTTCTCACCGCCCACGCGGATCAGGTACGTGTTGCCGCACACGGCGCTGAACTGCACGCGCGCGCCGGTGCCCGGGGTGCAGAGGACGCTGCTGGAGCCGCACGCCACCAGCGCGGGGCCGGCGCAGGTGCCCACGTAGATCGCCAGCCGAAGGTCCGTGGCCGATCCGCAGGTGCTGACCGCGGCGTTGCCGCTGCGTTCGGTGTCGTAGGAGTACCAGAGGTCCGGACCCATGGTGTTTCCGCTGCCGGGATCGCAACTTGCCGGCAAGGCCAGCGCATCAGTGGTGGCGCGGATGGTGGAGAACTCGATCGTCTGCCCGACCGCGAGCGGCGTTGCGGTGGCGCAGGTGTCGTTGGTGGGAAGCGGTGCTCCGCAGGTGGAGGCCGCGGTGCGTGCGCAGTCGATGTCCCAGCCGAAGCTGCAGCAGGTGGGGTCCACCAGGCAGGTCTGCTGGCAGCAGGCGACGTTCGAGCAGCCGGGCGTCTCGTGCGCGTCGAAGCATGGCCCGGAGTTGCTGGAGCAGACCGGTGCGCAGCCCGACTGCGACACCTCGGCCATGACCACGTAGCGCAGCGGCGTGTCGCAGATGATCGGCGTCGTGGAGCCGGGCGATGCCGCCGTTCCCGGCATCACGACCACCCAGTAGTTGCCCGGGGGCACGCAGGTGCCACCGGCCGAATCGATGCAGTTGGGCGATTCCACCTTGAGCGGTGCCGTCGACAGGTTGACGGGGCACGATGCCGGCACAACCGACGCGAACGTGGGGGATTCCGACTGCAGGTGCACCACGATCCGCACTAGGCCGTCGCCGTCGGTGTCGGTGAGCGTGATGGAGTAGACGTCGCGGTCTCCGGTCCACGCGGTGCCCGTGTTCTGGCCATCGAGCGTGCCGCAGCGGCCGATGCCGGCCGTGAGCGGGGTGGCGGTCTGTCCCGCGCCGGCGCAGGGGTCGTTGCTGCGCGCGCCGCACTGCTCGGGTTCGTTGCTGCCATCCGTCGGGCAGGTCACGGTGCAGCCGCCGCAGTAGCTCAGCGCAAGCGCCACGCAGAACTGGTCCCAGGCCCCGGTGCAGCAGGTGGGGTCAAGCGCGCAGACCGTGTTGCAGCAGGTGGCGTCGTTGCAGCCGGGGGTCGAATGCTCGATGATGCACGGGCCTTGGCTCGGGAGCCCGCACTCGACCGGCGGACCGGACGCACAATAGAACTCCGTCTCGAAGACGCACGTGGTGTCCCACGCGACGTCGCAGCAGGGCGGGTCCTTGGCGCAGACGGCGCTGCAGCAGGCGGCGTCGGAGCATCCGCCGTTGGAGTGCGTGGAGGTGCACGAGCCGCTCGCGGTGGCGCCGCAGAGGCCGGCGCAGTCGCTGTCGGCAAGCGCCGCGCACGAGGTGTCCCACGTGATGGAGCAGCACTCGGGGATCAGCGCACACACGGTGGAGCAGCACTCGCTGTCCGAGCATCCGGCGGCGGTGTGGGCCACCAGGCAGCTGTCGGGCGTCCCGCCGCAGGTCTGCGCGCGCGCGCTGCCCGCAAGGAGCAGGGCGGCAACGGCGGCGAGGCTGGCGAGGATCGTCTTCATGATGTGTTCGGCGAATCGATCAGGCTATCAAGGGATGCAACGGTCTCTTCGTCCCATCGGTCCGCGGGGGACATCCGGCCCCGGGGTTCAGCCAGGGCATGGCCCCCAGCCACTCAGGAACAGGCCGAGGTCGGTGCCGTTGACGACGCCGTCGCCGTTCATGTCGCCGGTTCCGGAGTTGCCCCAGTTGGCGAGCATCATGGCCAGGTCTGCACCGTTCACGCGCTGGTCATGGTTGAAGTCCGCCGGGCACGGGCTGAGGCACTGCACGGTGCCGGGCACGATGCTGAGGGTGCCGGTTCCGAACGCCGCGGACGAATAGGAACCGATCCGCACCAGGTACGGCGTGCCGCACTCCACGGCCACGGTCATCGAGCTGAAGTTCCCGCAGAAGTCGTCGTTGCAGGCGAGCACCGAGCCACCACCGCCGGGGCAGCCGCTCCAGAGTTCCATGCGGGTGTCGAACTGTGCGCCCGCGCAGGTGCTCAGCGTGGCGTCGCCGCGCGTAGCGGGTGTCCAGGAGAACCACACGTCGTTGAAGATTCCGCTGCCAGAGCAGTCGCCGGAGGGCGAGGTCGGGGCATCGCTCACGGCCAGGCTGCTGTCGAAGCTGATGCTGCCGCCCGTGGACGGGACCACCAGTGCGGTGGCGCAGGTGTCGTTGGTGGGTCCGCCACCGCCGGCACCGCCGGCCACTAGGCTGATGGTGCCGGTGCCGCCGCCCACATGTCCGCCGACGCGGATCAGGTAGCTCGATCCGGCGGCCACGTTGAAGGTCATTCGGCTCGTGAGCGTGGTGCAGCCGGTGGTGTCGTCGTTGCAGGCAAGCAGGGTGCCGTTGCACGAGGAATACGCTGCCAGCCGCGTGTCGAACCCGGCGGTCGAGCACGTGGAAATCGCCACCTGGCCATCGGCCGCGGCGTTGTAGCGGTACCAGATGTCCTTGACGAACGAGAGGCCGAAGCCCTCCTCGCAGAGCGAGCTGAGCGGTGGCGCGCTGGTGGTGGCGTCGTCGGTGCTGAACGCGGTGGTACCCGCCGTGATCGGCAGTGCGCCGCTGCACTCGTCGTTCGCAAGCTGCGGGATGACGCTGAAGGACACCGAGCCCGTGCCGGCGGAGTCGTAGCCGCCGAGGCGGATCCGGTAGGAGGTGCTGCCATCGGAGAGGAGGTCGATGCGGCTGGTGAATCCGCTGCACCCGGCGAAGTCGTCGTTGCAGGCGATGGTGCTGCCGCTGCAGCCGAGGTAGACGGCCAGGCGCGTGTCGAGGCTGGCGGTGCCGCAGGTGCTGATGCGCGCCACGCCGGCCGCGGGGGTCCACGAGTACCAGACGTCCTTCACGAACGCGATGCCGTTGCCCTCGTCGCACGTGGGGTCGAGCGCGGCGTTCGAGCTGTCCGCCAAGCGCGTATCGAAGGCGTAGTTGCCGCCGCTCGCCGGCACTGCCTGGGCCGTCGCGCAATCGTCGTTCGACGGTGCGGTGGCGTCGCAGGGAGCGGAATCGACCGACAGCACGTAGTTGCGGTTGGCCGCATCGCTGCAGGGGAAGCCGGTGAAGACCGTCATGGCCACCACGATGCGGTACGTGCCGGGGAGGACGCACTGCACCACGGTCCCGGGGCACGAGGCGGCGCCGGGGTCGCTGGCGGCGATCACCGCGCCGGGACAGCCGTCGTCCACCAGGAACACGCGGCCCGGTCCCTTGGAATACAGATTGAGGGTGAGCGTCGAGAGCGACGAGACCTGGAGCTGGTACCAGTCGGTATCGCGGTTGTCGCCCTCGGCCCAGAACGTGCCCGCCACGCGCGCGCCGACGCTGATGGCCTGCGCGGCGAAGGGCGTCGATTCGCAGCCGCCGTTGAGGTTGGTTCCGCAGGCCTCTGCCTCGGTGGCGTTGGACGCAGGCAGCTGGCAGGTGCCCGCGCCGCACGACGTGCAGAGGATGGACGCCTGGTTCGCGCAGGTGGCGTCCCATGCGCCGTCGATCGCGCAGCAGTAGGGGTCCTCGGCGCAGACGAGCGCGCAGCACGATTCGTCGGAGCAGAAGGGCGTGGTGTTCGGCGCGCAGCAGCTGTTGCTGCTGGTGCCGCACGCAGCCGGCGGCGGTGCGTTCGGCGTCAGCAGGAGCTGGCCGGCGCCGGCACTTGCCACGTCGAACCCGCCCACGGCGATCTTGTAGGTGCTGCCGGCGGTGGCGGCGAAGCGCACCGTGCTGGTGAAGCCTGCGCAGCCTGCGGCATCGTCGTTGCAGGCGATCACGCTGGTGGTGCTGCAGTTGGCGAACACCGCGAGGCGCGTGTCGAACGGTGCCAGGCCGCACGTGGAGATCTCCACGTCGTTGCTTGCCGATGCGGTGTACGTGAACCAGCGGGCGCGGTGGATGATCTCGTCGCCGGCGCTTCCCGGGTCGCAGAGTCCGGCGAGGTTGACGCTTTCGGCGGATCCCGCGGTGTTGAAGGCGTTCAGGCCGGCAACCGCGGTGATGGCGTTCGTGCAGGTGCTGCCATCGGGGCCGCTGGATCCTGAAGAGGACAGGTTCAGGCTGCCGGCGCCCACTGTCGCGGCGCCGAAACCGCCGACCGCCACGTAGTAGGTGGTGCCGGCGGTGGCGTTGAAGGTCACCTTGGAGGCCCACGCTTGGCCGGCGGTGGTGGTGCAGCCGGCCGAGTCGTCGTTGCACCCGATGACCGATGCCAGGTTCGAGCAGTCGGTGAAGACCGCCATCTTGGAGTCGAAGTTGACCGACCCGCAGGTGCGCGCGATGTACGTGCCGGAGGAGGGCGCCACGAAGCGGAACCACGAGGCGTTGTACATCACGTCGGCGCTGATCTGCGAGAGATCGCAGAGCCCCGTGAGCACGATGGTGTTGCCGGCGGTGGTCGCGAACGCGGTGTCGCCGAGCGTGGCCGGGATGGGCGACCCGCAGGTCTGCGCGGACGCGGAGACTCCGAGCGCCAGGCCCACGGCGGCGGCGAGCCCGAATGCCAACGCACGCGCGGTTCGTGGAGAACGACGCGCGAAGTGACGCGGGGGCACGTCTTCGGAGGAGATGGCATTCGGGGATTGCATACCGTGCACTGGAG
>CAMBSR010000092.1 GCA_945870475.1 Phycisphaera mikurensis NBRC 102666 | reverse complement strand
TGACTCGCTATGCCGACATCGCGGCGGCCTTCCTGCTGCTGGGCACCGAGCTCGCGCCGCGCGGAACAGTGGCGCTGCTGCAGCCGATGTCGACGCTTTCCGCGTCCGACGCACTCGGCGTGCGGCGTGCGTGCGAAGGACGATTGGCGCTCGCGGCGGTGCTGCTGCCGCCGGCGCGGAGCTTTGGTGCGGCGGTCCACACCTGCGTTCCCGTGCTGTCGGCGCGCGCTGCGCGCGATGTCCGCGTGGTCGACGCCGAGGGACACGAGCACCGCGTGGCGCGCAGTCGTGCACGCCACGGCGCGTGGGGCGCGGCACTTGCCGCCGCACGCGGCGTTCCCGATCCGCACATCCGACGAGCCACCGGCACCCTGAATGCCTGGATGTGTGCCACGGCCGACTTCCGCCAGCACTACTACGGACTCAAGGGCCGGATCATCGAATCCCATGGAGCGAAGCCGAGCGACCGGAGGCCGGCCATCGTGACCGTGGGTGCCATCGCCGCAGCCCGGCTCGATTGGGGCACACGTCCGGTACGCATCCACGGCACGGTCTTCCGCGCCCCCACGGTCGACACCGGTGGCATTCGTTCGGACCGCGTCCTTGGCCCGTGGCTTGCCGCGCGCCGTGGGCCGAAGGTGCTCGTCGCCACCCAGACCCGGGCGATCGAGGCGTGGATCGACGAGCAGGGCACATCCCTGCCGTCCACCCCCGCCATCACGGTGACGCCGAAGAAGGCAGGGGACCTGTGGAAGGTGGGCGCGGCGCTCCTGGCGCCCCCTGTTGCTGCCGAGGCCTGGTGGCGCCATGCGGGAGCGGGACTCTCGGTCACGGCGATCCGGGTGTCGGCGTCGCAGCTCAAGGAACTGCCTGCTCCTGGTGATGCGCGCGCATGGAAGCGCGGCGCGACGTTGCTGGCCCAGTGGCAGCGCAAGCAGCACGCTGCGACCCGCGAGAAGTTCGCAGAAGCAATGTGCGACGCGTACGGCGTCCCACCCGGCGCGGCCCGCGCAGCACTGCTGGCCTGGTGGCACTCATCCATCGGCGCAGCTCCCTGGCTTGGCCACACGCGGCGGTGAGGCCATTGCCGAACCGACGCCATTGGCGAACACGGTGCCTAGCCCCCTCGCCGGAGGGACACGGGCGGCGCCCAGCCGCCCGCCCCGCAAGGCGACGGGGCCAGTACGCGGGCGTCATGTGAACGTCCGTTCGCGCACCATGTTCTGTTAAACTCGACCGATCGGCCCCGGAAACGGCCACAGGAGCGCAGCGGCAGGATGCCCACCATCGTCCAGAAATTCGGCGGTACCAGCGTCGCGGATCCCGAGCGGATCATGCGTTGCGCTGCTCGCGTGGTGGAAGCCCGCCAGGCAGGCAATCGGGTCGTGGTGGTCGTGAGTGCCATGGGCCACACGACCGACGAACTCATCACGCTTGCTTCGAAGGTGTCCGGCGCGCCGAGCCCGCGCGAGATGGACATGCTGATGTCGACGGGCGAACAGGTCTCCGTGGCACTCATGGCCATGGCGCTTCATTCGCTTGGCTGCGATGCGGTGAGCATGACCGGCGCGCAGGCCGGGATCGACACGGACAACGCGTTCCGCAAGGCCCGCATCGCGCGCATCGACAATGCGCGGCTCGAGCGCGTGCTTGGCGCAGGCGCCGTGCCCGTGGTGTGCGGATTCCAGGGGCTCGGCCCGGATGGCGACATCACCACGCTCGGCCGCGGCGGAAGCGACACCACGGCGGTGGCATTGGCCGCCGCGCTCGATGTGGCTTCCGACGGCGGAACCTGCGAGATCTTCACGGACGTGGACGGTGTCTACACGGCGGACCCGCGCCTGGTCCCGAACGCTTCCAAGCTGCGCCACATCAGTTACGAGGAGATGCTCGAACTCGCGTCCGTGGGCGCCGCGGTGATGCATCCGCGTGCGGTCCTGTTCGGCGAGAAGTTCGGCGTCCCGATTCACGTTCGCCACAGCCAGAAGCCTGACGTCGGCACGCTCATCGTGCCCGAGGAACAGATCATGGAAGACATCGTCGTCGTCGGATGCGCGCTCAAGCCGGACCTCGGACGCATCAGTCTCAAGGGACTGCCGAGGACGGTGGGCATCCAGGCGCAGATCTTCGAGCCCATCGCGGCCGCCAACGTCAGCGTGGACGACATCGTGCAGACCGAGTTCGGCGACACCACGACGATTGCGTTCACCGTGGAGCACGGCGACATCGCGGACGTCAAGGGCACGTGCCAGGGCCTGATCGAGCGACTGGGCCGGGGGGAACTCGATGTCGAGATCGGGCTGTGCAAGATCAGCGCGGTGGGTACCGGCATGAAGAGCCACACCGGCGTGGCAAGCCGGATGTTCCGGGCGCTGGCGGAGGCAGGGATCCCCATCCACAACATCACCACGAGCGAGATCAAGATCAGCTGCATCGTCGATCGCCAGCACGGCGAGCGGGGACTGCAGCTGGTGCACGACGCCTTCGGGCTGGCAGCCGGCGACGGCGTGACGGCCGACATGCAGTCGACTGGTCGGGGGCGGCGGTGACGTGGCGGTTGGCGCCAACGTCCGGGCCGAGAGGCCCCCGGAATGCGCTACAAGCCAAGCCCCGAGGAGGGTTTGGGTTCCGTACCACCTCATTTAACATAACACGCATTATAGGACTTTCAGGGGAAACGGGGGGTTTGGCCCCTACCGACGTCCGAACCACCGAGGCGGCCGCCTGATGCCTGCCGGTCGGGCCAACGCAAACACGTCGGCGCGTCCGGCCGTGGTTGCTCCGCCGTGCTCGGTCTTTCGTCGGCACCTGAAGCGCGTGGGCTTGAAGTACACGACCGAGCGGGCGGACATTCTCGAGGTGGCGACGGGCTTCGACCAGCCCTTCGAGGTCGAGCGCCTGCTTGGGCAGCTGGCCTCTCGCGGCGTGCGGGTCTCCAAGGCCACCGTCTACCGAACCCTGAAACTGCTCGTCGACGCCGGAATCCTGGCCGAGCGGCCGGATGCACGCGACTGCGTCCGATATGAGTCCATCCACGGTCGGCCGCCGGCGAATGTCGAACTCCGCCTTCCCGATGGCACCCGGACCACGCTGCATGACCGGCAGCTGGAACGCGTGGCCGCGGCGATCTGCGACGCAGCTGGCCTTGCGCAGGATCGCCACGTCCTGATCATCGAGTGCCTGGGGCCGGACCGAGCCCGATGACCGCCACGGCTCGCGTCTGCCCCGGAAATTCCTTGCATCGACCGCCAACTGCCGTCACACTTCGTTCCATGAACCGAATCCCCGCACTCCTCGGACCCCTCGCGGCGGTGGCCTTGGCTGCCACGGCCATCGCCGGCCCGGACGTCGACGAGAACACGAGCGTTCGCAACGATGCCGGCAGCACCACCAAGACCGCGAAGGTCTGCAAGGGAAGCGGGACTGTGTCGTCCGCAAGCGGCGCGCTCTCGCTGGGCCTCCTCACGGGAGACCCAGTGGACCTCTTCCTGGTCTACGTCCCGAACCCTTCGTTGTTCTCGGCGACGGTCGCGACGACCGCCCCCTCGAACCTGGACACCCAGCTGTTCCTCTTCCAGGTGACCCTGGATGCCAACGGCGAGCCCACCGGAGCCTCCGCCGTTGCCGGAAACGACAATATGGCGGCCGGCACACCGCTCTCGAAGGTCACCTTCCCGGTCGGATCGACCCAGTATGCACCCGGCGTCTACGCGCTCGGCGTCACCGTCTCCGGGGTGCGGCCGTACACGTACTCCACGAGCGCGAACGGGAACCGCGTCCCGCAGGAGATGTTCACCACCTCGACCACGGGACTGATGCTGCCGACGTCGATCGGCGCGAACCTGCCGCTTCGATCGTGGAACGGAACGCAGACGCTCGCCGGGTCGTACCGGATCTCCTTCACCGGAACGACGCTGATCTTGCAGGGGGCGGGCACCGCCGGCTGCGGTGGCGTGTATGCCGGAAGCTGCTTCGAGCCGCACAGCCCAAGGGGCTGCAACGACGCACAGTGCTGCGAGATCGTGTGCGGGATCGACGCATACTGCTGCTCGGCGACCTGGGACTCCAACTGCGCGCAGATCGCGTACGAGAACTGCACGGGATGCAGCAGCGCGCCCACGAACCCCTGCCCGGCCGACGTCAACGGCGACGGCACCGTGAACGGGGCCGACCTCGGAAACGTCCTCAACGCGTGGGGGACGTGCCAGTGACGTCGAGGCCGGCAAGTGCCGCGACCGCCGCCTGCGTGTCCGGGTGATCGTTCCCGAACTTGAGCCGGTAGATCCGCAGCGCCTCGTCCAACGCCGAACGCGCATCCCCGGCGCGACCGGCACGGACCTGCACACGCCCAAGGTTCATGAACATGCGCGCCAGGAGCGGGTCGTCCGGCCGCCCTGCCCGCCTGCACATCTCGATCGCCACCTGGTAGTCGCGCTCCGCGTCCGCGAGGCGGCCCTGCTGCTCGAGCACCGTGCCGCGGTTGTTGATCGCCTGGTAGCGCTCGCGTGAGTCGGGTGCAAGGCGTGTCCACATCGAGACGGATTCGTCGATGAGCCGTATCGCCGCCTCCGCGTTGCCGAGCTGGCGCTCCGTGGCCGCCAGGTGCTGGAGCGTCATGGCAACGCCCGCGTCGTCCGCCGTGCCGTGCACGCCGCGCCGCAGCGCGAGCGCCTCCGTGTAGAGCTCGCGCGCGCCGGCCATGTCCTTGGCGTAGTAGTGGGCCCGCGCGAGGTTGTGGAGCGACTCCGCGAGGTCCACGTCCGCCCGGGGACCGGGCCGCGTGCGCGCAGCTGCACGGCGCGTCTCAACGGCCTGGTCGAAGAGCCGCCGTGAACCCTCACCATCCTTGAAGCTCAGGCGAGCGAGTCCCAGCGCGGAACGTATCGACGCAAGGGCGTCCGGCTGGTCGACGAGCCGGTCGCCCAGTTCCTCCTCCACGAGGAAGAGGAAATCGAGCGCCCCCATCGAGGCGGTGGCGCGGCCCGTGGATGGATCGACCGCCGCGATCGCATCCTGGAACGCCTGCAGCGTTTCGGACGCCGCCCGTCGCTGCGTCTCGGCCTCCCGGTAGAGCTGGGCGAAGGTCACGAGACCGCCAGCCAGCAACGCGACGAGCACGGCGGCCGCACCCACGCCGAACCGATGCCGGGAGACGAAGCGCCGCGCCACGTAGGCGTTGGACGGCGGCCCGGCAAGTACTGGAAGCCGCCGAAGGTGCCGACGGAGGTCCGCAACGATGTCCCCGGGAGAGCCGTAGCGGCGGTCCCGGTCCTTCTCGAGGCATCGCAGGCAGATCCAGTCGATGTCCTCGCGGAGGGCGCGCACCAGCGGATCGATGCCCGTGTTGCGCGCCGAGGCAATGCGGGCGCCGAGCGACGGATCCGAGGAGGCCGCTGCGCGAAGCCGTGCCGACGGACGCGGAGGCTCCTGCGAGAGGATCATCTGCCGCATGGCGTTGATGCCACGTCCGCGCAGCGCATCCGGGTCGAACGGAAGAAGGCCGGACAGGAGTTCGTACAGCGTGACGCCCAGCGAGTACACGTCCGCGCGGGTGTCGACGTCCGTGCCGTCGGCCTGTTCCGGGCTCATGTAGTCCGGAGTGCCCATCAGCGCGCCGCCCATCGTCATCATGGTGCTGTCGGCCAGGCGGTCCACCGTGGCCTTGGCGATGCCGAAGTCGATGACCTTGGGGAACAGCCCGCTCTCGGTGCGGACGCAGAGGATGTTCGCCGGCTTGAGGTCCCGGTGGACCACGCCCTTGGCATGCGCGTGCTGGATGGCCTCGCAGACGCGGATCATCAACTCGATCCGCTGCGGCACCGTGAGCCGTTCCTGGTCGGCGAACCGCAGGAGCGGCTCGCCCCGCACGAGCTCCATCGCCACGTAGGGGCGTCCATCGCCCGCGATGCCTGCATCGAGCACCTTGGCGATGCAGGGGTGCTCCATCCTCGCGAGCGCCTCGCGTTCGCCCTCGAAGCGGGCGAGCACCTCGCCGCTGTTCATTCCCGGCTTCAGGAGCTTGAGCGCCACCGAACGCCGCACGGGCTTCTGCTGCTCGGCCTCGTACACCACGCCGAAGCCACCCTCGCCCAGCACGCGCGTGATGCGGAACGGCCCAACCTCCGCGCCCACCGCGAGCGACGGGGCGTTCACGGTGGCCCCGCCGAACGACACGACGGTCCGGTCGGCCCCGCCATCGCCCGGGAGGATCGTCCGGTCGTCGGTCAACGGCCAGCCTCCGGCGGGCTGCGGCGGATGTCGGAGCCGAGGTCGTCTTCCTCGATCGGGCGACCGATGGCGTAGTCGCCGCGGAACCAGCGCTGCAGGTCCGCCATGCGGCATCGCGGTGAGCAGAACCGGGCGTCCGAGCCCACGCCGCCGAGCGCTGCGCCGCAGGCGCGACACGCGACGGCCTGCTGGCCGGGCCGGGTCCACTCGATCTCGATCTCGCGCGCATCCTCGCCCACATGGCGGATGCGCACATCAATGCGGACCGCCGGCAGCGCCGCCTCGATCCGCGACGGCCATTCGACCGCCACGACCGCCTCACCATCGGCGAGCAGTTCCTGCCACCCGATGGATGCCAGGTCCTCCGCCGAACGGATCCGGTACGCATCGATGTGGACGAGCGTCCCCGCGTCGCACGCGTGGCGATGCTCGATGACGAATGTGGGGCTCGAGACCGCCGCGGGGTCCGCGCCCAGGCCGCGTGCCAGGCCGCGCACGAAGCAGGTCTTGCCCGCACCCAGGTCGCCCTCGAGCGTGATGACGGTGCCGGGCGCCACGCGCATGGCGAGCGCGGATGCGATGCGCTCGGTTTCCTCGGGGGTCGAGCTCTGGCGGATCTCAACGGTCATGGCGTGTCCTTCATGATCCATGCTCCCAGCCGAGGCTCGAGGCGTCGTGCTCGGCACCCGCCGCGCGCACGAGCACCCTGCCCGCCGTACCCGCGATGAAGTGGCCGACCACCGTGACGGGCGTGCCGCACAGGGCATCCGGCGGCGCGCCGTCGCACGCGAACGCCAGTTCGTAGTCCTCGCCGCGGCCGATGCCGGCGCGCCAGTCCGCACCGGCGGCCAGCGGCAGGCGCTCGGCGTCGATCTCGGCGGTCAGACCGGATTCGGCGGCAAGATGCCCGGCGTCGCGTCCGAGGCCGTCGGAGATGTCGATCATGGCGTGGAGGCGGTCGCCCAGCAGCTCCACCAAGGCAAGCGCTTCGGCCACCCGCGGCGTGAATGAGAGATGGCTGCCGCTGCCGTCGGCGTTCCAGCCGCCGCCGAGCGTTCCGGTGACGCAGAGCATGTCGCCCGGGCGCGCGCCGCTGCGCGTCACCACCCTGCCCGTTGGTCCGGGTTCCGCAAGCACGGTCACGGAAACCACCAGCGGCGCATCAGCCGACGCGTGGGTGCCGACATCGCCGCCCACCACCGGGCAACGGAGCTCCTGTGCCGCGGCGCGCAACCCATCGGCAAGCGCACGGACATCCGCGTCTGGCATTCCCGCGGGCAGCGCCACCGTGGCCACGGCGCACGACGGGACCGCGGCCATCGCCGCAATGTCGCTGATGTTGCGTGCGAGTGCCTTGCGCGCCACCAACGACATGGGCGTACCCGCCGCGAAATGCCGACCGCCGATCACCTGGTCCGCCGCAATGAGGACCCGTCGGCCGGCCATGCGCACGAGCGCCATGTCATCGCCGGGCGGGATCAGGACCTCCGCGCCGCCGCATGCGGCGAGCTCGCGGTTGTGCGTGCGGATCTCCTCGATGAGTTCGAACTCACGCATGGCTGCCTTGCCGCTGCAGGAGGATGGCGAGCAGCGCCTCGGCAGTGCGCTCGGTGGCGCCCTGGTGGATGCGGACCACCTCCTGCGCAGCGCGGCCCATGCGGGCACGCTCATTGTGATCGGAGAGGAGCGCACGCAGGCGCGCCGCAAGCTGCATGCGGTCCACGCGGACCATGGCGTTGGCAGCGAGCAGCGCATCCGCGGATTCGCGGAAGTCGCCCATGCGCGGCCCGCACATGACGGCCTTGCCGAGCGCGGCGGGCTCCATGGGATCCGAACCGTGCAGTTCGCCGAAGGTGCGCCCGATCACCACCACATCCGCCAGCGAATACGCCTTGCGCAGCTCGCCGATGGTGTCCAGGAGAAACAGCCCGGAAGCGCTTCCCGGCGTGCGCTGCGAACGGCGCGCGCAACCGGGGAGATCGGCAGCGGCAGCATCGAACCATTCCGGCTTTCGAGGCGCACACAGGAGCTGCACGCCCTTGGGGACGGCTTCGCGGAGGAGCCGATGCTCCTCGGGCGCGGTGGATCCGGCCACCACGAGGGGCACGCGGCGATCGATTCCCATGGCCTCGGCAAAGTCGTCGGCGCCGGCGACCGCGTCCGCGATCTGCGCGGTGTCCCACTTCATGGTGCCGGTGACGTACACCCTGCCCTCTTCCGCGCCCAGCCCCAGGAATCGGCCCGCGTACTCCTGATTCTGCGCGAACACGGCGTCGAGCTTGCGGAAGGTGGGGGCGAAGAGCGC
>CAMBSR010000091.1 GCA_945870475.1 Phycisphaera mikurensis NBRC 102666 | reverse complement strand
TCGAACTTCCGCAGGTAGTCCGTGTAGCGGCGTCGGCTCGAGGGCTGGGTGCGGGGCATCCTGCGATTCTAGGAGTCCCGCGGATAGACTCGCAGGGATGCAGATCCGCAATGTTGGCTTCGTGACCCTTCCCGTGAGCCTGGCACTTTCCGCCGCTCCGGCGTGGGGCCAGTCGGCCCCGGCTGCCCCGAAGGCCGGCAGCACCCCGAAGTCCGCCGAGCCGGCCGGCGACGAAGCCCCGGCCAAGGGCAAGAAGAAGGAAGTCCGCCCCGCCGGCTATTGGTTCGGTGTGGAGAAGGCGCCCGAGAAGGAGCAGGGCACCATCCGGATCGCGGCGTACAACGTGGAGAACCTCTTCGACGCCGTCGATGACCCGACGCTTTCCGGCGAGTACGACGACGCCAAGATGGTCACGAAGCCCACGCGCGTCCAGGCCATCGCCGACGAGATCAAGCGTCTCGATGCGGACGTCCTCTGCGTGGAGGAGATGGAGAGCATGGAGGCGCTCACCTGGTTCCGCGACACCTACCTGAAGGACATGGGCTACGCGCACCTCTACAGCGAGGACGTGGGCTACTACCGCGGCGTGGAGCAGGCGTGCCTCAGCCGGTTCCCCATCAAGACGCACGCCACGTTCGTCACCGAGGACCTGTCCGACATGGACGCCAAGCGCGACGGCGAGGGCTGGGCGGGCAAGAAGCCGGAGCAGGGCCAGAAGTTCCAGCGGTCGCCGCTCAAGCTCGAGATCGACGTGAACGGCTGGCCGCTGACGGTCTATTCGGTGCACCTGAAGGCAGGTGGCAAGGAGTTCGAGTTCCAGCGCGAAAGCGAGGCGCTGCAGCTCGTGGACTTCGTGAACAAGGACCTTGCCGCGAACCCGGATGCCAACATCGTGGTGATGGGCGATCTCAATGCCACTCCCTCGGCCAAGGCCATCAAGGTCTTTGCCGACGGCGGCATGCGCAGCGCGTACGAATTCCGCGCGGTGAAGAAGGGCAACACCAAGGACCTCTACACCACCCATGACTCCGGTCGCGCCATCGACTACATCTACATGAGCAAGGGCCTGGCCGCGGACATGACCGACGGCGGCTTCTTTGTCCTGAGCACCATGCACCCGGCCAGCGACTACGACTGGAAGACCGATCCCGAGAAGGAGAAGGTCCCCGCCGGCTACGCCAGCGACCACTGCCCGGTGGCGATCGATGTGACGCCGAAGGATGCGAAGCCGGTAGGCGACGCGAAGCCGGCGAGCGAGTCAAAGTAACCACCCGACGCCACTGGCCCAAAGCGCCCCTGGCCCCGCAGCCGAAAGAGGCACTCGCATAAAGCGAGTTGTTTTGCGCAGCAAAACCTGTCTGAGCGACTGCGAGTGCCTCTGCAGGCGGAGGGCGCCGGTACGCGCGCCCCTGCAGGCGGAGGGCGCCGGTACGCGCGCCCCTGCAGGCGAAGGGCGCCAGTACGCGCGCCCCGACCGCGAGTGCCTCGAGGCAACGACTCCGGTTCGACTGCACGCCCAACGCAAACAGGCGTGGCCCGTGAGGACCGCGCCCGTTGATCGTTGTTGCGTTCGCCGCGAGAATCAGCCGTGCTGGCCGACGCCCATCTTGATGAACTTGGAGATCTTCACGCCCGCGGGCAGGATCTCCTTGATGGCCTTCTTGTCGTCGCGCACGTACTTCTGGCCGAGGAGGGTGACTTCCTCGAAGAACTTGCGCAGCTTGCCTTCTGCCATCTTCTGGGCGATCTGCTCGGGCTTGCCGGAGGCCTTGGCCTCGGCGACGGCCTCCGCGGTCTTGGTGGCCACCACGTCCGCGGGGACGCCGTGCTCATCGACCGCGATCGGGGCGGGGCTGGCCGCCACGATGTGCTGGCAGATGCCGACGCCGGTTTCGGCGTCGAGCTCGCCGCTGTAGACGATCATGGCGCCCTTCTTGCCGTCGTGGTGGACGTAGGAAGCGAAGCCTTCGCCCTCGACGACCTCGCCGCCGCCGAACGAGAGGTTCTCGCCGGTCTTGATGCGGACCTCGTCGAGGCGCTTCTTCATGGCGTCGGTGTTGACGGCCGGGCCGACCGGGCCGGCAGCGGCCATCGTGGCGAGCTCGGTGGCCATCTCGCGGAACTCGGGGTTGCGCGCCGTGAAGTCGGTCTCGGCGCGGACCTCGCAGATCACGGCCTTCCTGCCGACGATGGCGACCACGACGCAGCCTTCGCCGGCGGCACGGTCGGTGCGGGTGTCCATCTTGCCCTTGAGCTTCTCGCGGAGACGCTCCTCGGCGAGCTTCGCGTCGCCGTTGGCCTCGATGAGGGCGGCCTTGCAGTCCATCATGCCAAGGCCGGTGCGCTCGCGCAGGGCCATGACGTCCTTCGAATTGATGTTGGCGGTGGTCATTCTGTCACCTGTGTTGTGGTGTTGGTGTGCGAAAGGATGAGCTGCGATGCGTCAGACGCCGGGTGCCGGGGCAGCTTCGCTGCGCGGGGCATCGGAGGCGCTGCCCGAACGGCCTTCGGCGCGGAACTGGCTCCGGCTCGAACGACGGACGGGACGCTGGGAGTTCGGGGCATCGTCGCCGGAGGCGATCGCAGCCGCGCCCATCTCCTCGGGCGACGCATTCGCGCGCTCGCCACGGCCGGCCTGGGCCGCCGCGCAGAGCTCGCGGATGATGATGTCGATGGAGCGCATCGAGTCGTCGTTGCCCGGGATCGGGATGTCCGCGAGGTCCGGGTTGCCGTCGGTGTCGATGAGGCAGATGGTCGGGATGCCGAGGGACTTGGCCTCGAGCAGCGCGTTCAGCTCGCGCGTGGTGTCGACCACCACGATGGCGCCGGGCAGCTTGCCCATGGTGCGCAGGCCGTTGAGGTTGCGATGGATCTTCTTCTGCTCGCGGGCGAGCTGCGACTCCATCTTCTTGGAGTAGTTCTTGATGCTGCCGGTCTCGGCCAGCTTCTCGAGCTCCTCGAGGCGGCGGAGGCGCTCTCGGATGGTGCGGAAGTTGGTCAGGATGCCGCCGAGCCAGCGCTCGGTGACATAGGGCATCTTGGATTCGGCGCAGTACTGCTCGACGGCGCCGCGCGCCTGGCGCTTGGTGCCGACGAAGCAGACGTCCTTGCCGCTCGCAACGGTCTTGGCGATGAACTTCTTGGCGAGCAGGAGGCCCTTGATGGTCTCCTTGATGTCGATGATCGAGACGCCGTTCTTCGTCGCGAAGATGTACGGCTTCATCTTGGGGTTCCAGTTGGAACGACGCTGGCCGAAAATGACTCCAGCTTCGACGAGTTCCTTCGCGAGCGACTTCTGATCAGACATGGGGGCTCTCCTTACGAGCAGCAGCAGCGACACCGCGGGCACGGCCGGTGGACGCCGGGATTCCGGCGGCCGTCCCGAACCAAGGGCGCTTGGAACGAGGACGATGGGCGCCCCGCGCGGGGTGCCCGTTCGCTGCGGTGTCCACCTGTGGGCCGCAACGTCCCGCGGTCAGCGGGGAAACGGCGGAGGCTACAGAAAGAGGGCCCTTCATGCAACGGAAACGGGGGTCGGGTCTCCCAGTTCCGTCACGGGGGCGGCATTATGCGCCCGCCGGCGGCGAGCGCGTCGCATGTGCGCTCAGATCACCCTCGAGGCCACCTGGCGGAGCCAGAGCCGCTCGGTGCCGTGACCGGCGAAACCGGTGGCCACCACGATGCGATCCCGCGCGGACAGGTGCCTCGCGCCGCGGAGGAGGCGCTCGGCAGTGCGCACGAAGTCACGCGAATCGGAAGGGCGCGGAATGCGGATCGTGCGCACGCCGCGGAAGAGCGCAAGCGTTCGGAGCTCGGCGTCGTTCGATCCGAAGGCGTAGATAGGGACGTTGACATCGGTCTGGCTGATGAAGCGCAAGGAGCGCGGGTCGGTCCAGGTGAGGATCGCGCGCGCGTGGCCCTCGGTCGCCATCTGCGCCATGCTGCGGGCAAGGACGGCGGCGGTGTCATCGCTCTCGACCAGCTCGCGCGAGCGGAGCGCGCGCGCGGGCAGGCCGGCGAGCCACGATTCCGATTCCTGCGCGATGCGCCGCATCGCGTTCACGGCGTCGATGGGGTACTTGCCGGCCGCGGTCTCGCCGCTCAGCATCACGGCATCGGCGCCGGCGAAGATGGAGCCGGCCACGTCGGAGGCCTCCGCGCGCGTGGGCAGCGGTGCTTCCATCATGCTCTGGAGCATCTGCGTGGCCACGATGCAGGGGATCGCGGCGCGCTCGCAGGTGGCCTGGATGCGCCGCTGTTCCACGGGAACACGGGCGAAATCAAGCTCGATTGCGAGGTCGCCGCGCGCCACCATCATGGCATCGGCCTCGGCGGCGATGGCGTCGAGCGACTGCAGGGCCACCGGACGTTCGATCTTGGCGACGATGGCGGGAACGCGGCCCCGCCGTGCCTTCGCGCTCTTCTCGAGGGTGCGGCGCAGGCTGCGGATGTCCGCCGCATGCTGCACGAACGACAGTGCCACGAAGTCCGCGCCGTGGCGCACCGCCCAGTCGGCCAGCACGCGATCACGGGCGGTGGGTGCGGTGAGGCTCACCGCCGTCTCGGGCAGGTTCACGCCCTTGCGGCTCGAGATGGTGCCGCCGACCTCGCAGGTGCACTCGACGGTGCCGCGGCGATTGGCGCGCACGCGCAGCTGCACGGCGCCGTCATCGATGAGGACGCGGTCGCCGGGCTTCACGTCCTTGCCGAACTGCGGGTAGTCCACGTGCAGTGTGACCGGGCGCGCGTCGGGGTCGATGGCCGCGGTGCCGGGCGTGATGCGGACCGCGTCGCCGTGGCGGAGCCGGACGGTCTGGTTGTCCTGGATCACGGTGAGCCGGATCTTCGGGCCCGGGAGGTCTGCCAGGATGCCGGTCTCGAGGCCGAGCGCCCGGGCCGCGCTGCGGATGGCGGTGACCGTGCGCGCGTGGGTATCGGGGTCGCCGTGGCTCATGTTGAGCCGGAAGACGCTGACGCCCGCCCGGAGGAGCTTCGTGAGCATGGCGGGGCTCGACGAGGCGGGGCCCACGGTGGCCACGATGCGGGTCAGGCTTCGGTCGACGCGGAAGTTGGCGAGGTCGCGCGGCATGGGCCGAATACTACGATCATCGCGTTGCCTGCCGGTGCGCGGCGACACCCAACGGAACCACCACATGCTCCAGAAGATCTTCAAGGCCTACGACGTCCGCGGCATCTACCCCGAGCCCCTCAACGAGCAGGATGCCTGGCAGATCGGCTTCGGCACGGCCAAGTTCCTGATGGACGCCGCCAAGGCCGAGGGGCGTTCGGACGCTGGCGCCCGCACGGTGGTGGTGGGGCGCGACATGCGCAAGAGCTCCCCGAGCCTGGCGCGTGCACTCAAGGACGGCATGATGGAGGCCGGCGCGCACGTGGTGGACGTGGGCATGGTGGATACGCCGTTCACGTACTACGCGGTGAACGCACTGAACGCCGCGGGCGCGGTGCAGACCACGGCGAGCCACAATCCGGCGCAGTACAACGGCTTCAAGGTGAGCGCGGCGGGCGCGAAGCCGGTCGGCCAGGACACCGGGCTGAGCGCCATCAAGGCGATCGCCGAGGGTGCGCGCACGGGCATGGGCCCGGGCGGCGGCAGCGAGGAGACGCGCGACCTGTGGGAGGGGTATCGCGCGCACATCCTGCAGTTCCTGCCGAAGGAGATCCTCGACGGCACGCGTACGCTGCAGGTGGTGATCGATGCGTCCAACGGCATGGCCGGAACGATGGTGCCGAAGGTCTTCGGCGACGTGAAGGGGCTGAAGATCACGGCGATCAACTTCGACAATTCGACCGGCGAGTTCGTGCACGAGCCGAACCCGTTGGTGGAGGCCAACCTGGCATCCACGCGCGAGGGTGTGCGCACGCTGAAGGCCGATTTCGGCGTGTGCTTCGACGGCGATGCCGATCGCTGCATGGTGGTCGACGAGCGCGGCGAGCCGGTGGGCTGCGACCTCCTCACGGGCTGGCTCTCGCAGGGCTGGATCAAGGCGAATCCGGGCTGCTCCATCGTCTACGACCTGCGCAGCACGCGGTCGGTGGAGGAGAGCGTGCGCGCTGCGGGCGGCGTGCCTGTGGAGGGCAGGGTGGGCCACGTCTTCATGAAGCAGAAGCTCCGCGAGACGGGGGCGCCGTTCGGCGGCGAGCTGAGCGGCCACTTCTACTTCCGCGACATGTGGTGCACCGACAGCGGCGCGCGCGCGTTCGCGAACGTGGTGAGCGCGCTGGTGGCGGCGGGCAAGCCGGTCTCGGAGTGCATCACGCCGTTCCGGAAGTTCTTCCAGAGCGGCGAGATCAACTTCGAGAACGAGGACAAGCAGGGCGCGCTCGACACGCTGCGGAAGAAGTACCCGCAGGCGAAGTTCCACACCCTGGACGGCCTCAGCATGGACTGTGGCAGCTGGTGGGCGAACATCCGCATGTCGAACACGGAGCCGCTCCTGCGCCTGAACCTCGAGGCGCGCGATGCGGCGACGGTGGCGGCGATGGTGCAGGAGCTGGAGCCGATCCTCGGCCACCGCGTCGAACACTAAATAGGTGCCGTGTTAAAGCGACACCTATTTCCATGGAAATAGGTGTCGCTTTAACACGGCACCTATTTACTCACCCGGGATGTGCGTGATCACGCCTTCCCACGGGCTGCTGGCGTTCGCGTAGAGCTTGCGCGGGATGCGGCCTGCACGCGCGGTGTGCCAGCCGGCGTCGAGCGCCAGGCGCATGGCGTGGGCCATCCGCACCGGGTCCTGCGCGTGGGCGATGCCGGTATTGAGGAGCACACCGTCGGCGCCGAGCTCCATGGCGTGGACGATGTCGCTGGCCGTGCCGACGCCCGCATCGACGATCACCGGGTACTCCGGGCTGCCGCCTTGCTCGGCGAGCTTCAGCCGGTCGATCACCATGCGGATGGCCGCGGGATTCGCCACGCCGCGGCCGCTGCCGATGGGGCTGCCTGCGGGCATCACGCTCGCCGCGCCCGCATCGCGCAGGCGCGCGGCGATGATCGGGTCGTCGCTCGAATAGCAGAGCACCGTGAAGCCGTCCTTGACGAGTTCCTTGCAGGCCTCGAGCGTGCCGACCGGGTCCGGCAGCAGCGTCGTCTTGTCGCCGAGCACTTCGAGCTTCACCCAGCCCGCGCCCGGGTTGCCGAGCTGCTCCAGGATCTCGCGTCCCAGCCGCGAGACGCGCACGGCGTCCTCGGCGGTGAAGCAGCCGGCGGTGTTCGGCAGGATGGTGAGCTTGTCGAGCGGGAGGAAGTCGAGGATCGACCGGCCCTGCGCATCCACCAGGCGCTCGCGGCGCACGGCCACGGTGACGCAGTCGGCGCCGGATGCCTCGATGGCGGCCTGCATGGTGGGGTAGTCGCGGTACTTGCCGGTGCCCACCACCAGGCGGCTGCGGAGCGTGAAGCTCCCGATGCGGATGGGCGGGATGGCGGGCGCAGTGGCGTCGATGGCTGCCTGGGTGGACATCTGTTCGCGGCCTCAGCCGCCTCCGACGAGCGTGACCACCTCGACGCGGTCGCCTTCGGCCAGCGCGTGGTTGGGATGCTCGGACTTGCGGACGAGCCGCGCGTTCACTTCGACCGCGCAGGGTGCCTTGTCGAGGCCGAGCGACGCCAGGAGGGCGGCCACGGTGGTGGCGCCCGTCAGTTCCTTCGGCTGGCCGTTCAGTTCGATCTGCACGCGGGCAGTGTAGGGTGGCGCGTACGGGCTACGATTACGTCATGCCTGCCGCGCCTGCCTCATCCTTCGCGCCATCTCCCCTCCGTTGCCGGTTCCGTGCGGCGGCGTTCCTGGCATGCGCCACGGCCCTGTGCCTGACGGTGACCGGCTGCAAGAAGCCCAGGTACGACACCAGCACCCCGGACCTGGCCATCGACGCGATGGCGCGGATGGTGAAGGACGGACGCCCCGAGCTCCTGCCCACCATGGTGGACATCGAGGCGCGCGACATCACCTTCCCGGACGGCGTCACCGAGGCCAGTGCCATCGAGGACGTGAAGCGCAAGACGGGCGACATGCTGGCCCAGCTCTGGCGCGTCAGCAAGAAGCTCAAGACATGGTTCCCGGCCGACGTGGATGGTGAGCTCGCCAAGGGCGGCTCGTGGGCCACGCGCACCGGGTTCGGTGACGTCTTCACCGCGGTGCTCTCCGACCCCTTCGGCTGGCTCGATGCCAATCGCTCGCGCCTGAAGGTGGACGACCTCGGCGACGGCACCGCCGCGTTCAGCGTGGACGGCAAGCCGGTGCTCGGCGGCACGCTCTCCATGCGCGAGACCAAGGAAGGCTGGCGCATCGCCGTCCCGGTGGAACTCATCCGCACCAGCGGCTACTTCCCGGACACCCGCGAGGAGTGGGCGGTGCTGGCGTACATGATGATCGCCGTTGAGAATGCGCTCGGCGACTTCGAGAACGAGCTCGACACCGGCAAGTTCCGCAACCTCTCCGCCGCCGGCGAGCGCGCGGGCCGCATGATTGCCGAGAGCGCGGCCGCGCAGGCGATCATCTTCACGATGATGCAGCAGAAGGACGGGCCCG
>CAMBSR010000090.1 GCA_945870475.1 Phycisphaera mikurensis NBRC 102666 | reverse complement strand
AGGGCCTGCGTCAAGGTCATCGTGATCCTGCGTCTGTAGGCGCCGAAGCGCCGTGAAGCTGCCGAGGCAGCGGAAGGAGACACGGCATGCTGCGGAACGAACAAACCGCCAGGCACCGTCCGAGGGACGTTGCGCGCATGCCGACTGATTTGAGGATCTTCCCTGTCCGTACCGCAGGTTCGTTGCCGAGGCTGCTGGCCTGGGCTCGTCCTGCGGCGTTCGACGGTCCGCCCACGCGGCGGCCAACGGGCTTCTTGCCACGCCGGCGCCAGTGGGGCGCCGCACGGGCGGCGCCGTCAAATGCCCCACATCCTGCGGAGCAGCGCGAAGAGTAGCGGCGATCGATCGATGCGCAAGGGGCGAGTGTTCGCACCCGGACGGCGCGCGCGCGTAAGTGCCGATTCGCATGGCAATTCCTTCGCCGAGAATTAATTCATCCACCGTGGCAGTGCGTGGGTGGTTGCGCATTGTGGACAAGTGGCGTCACTTGACAGTGACTCGCCCGCGCCGTTAGGGCGCGTGCGCCTGGCGGTCATGCGTCGAGGTGCGCGACGAACGCCTCGCGCCGGCGCAGCGTGCGGAATCCGGTGCGTGCATAGAGCGCGGTGGCGGGAGTGTTCCGCGCGTCGACGGCAAGCGCCATCATGCGTTCCGGCCGATCGGTCACGAGTCCGAGTCCGTGTGCAAGCAGTGCCCGTCCCAGTCCGCGCCCCCGCGCCTCCGCCGCGATTCCAAGGTAGATCACCTCCACCGAGTCTGTCGGCGGCGATGGCGCGAGGAGGAGCGCGCCCACCGGCCGTCCATGCAATCGCGCGATGGTCCAGAGGGAGGGATCGTGTTCCCCGGCGGCAAGGTGGCCGTCGACGATGTCGGACGGCGTACGCATCTGCGCGAGCCCGGGGCAATCGAGCGTTTCGACGTAGGTCTCGACGAGCAGCGTCTCCAGCATCGCGCGGTCCGCGGGATCCCACGCGGCGAGTTCCATCCCGTCGGGCAGCGAGGCCTGGGGCAGGGGAGTCCCGTTGATGGGCCGTTCCATGTAATCGAGCGATGCGAGGTGGCGCATGCCCCCCGCCACCCATGCGGTGCTGCGCAGCGTCTCGCCCGGCGAGGAAAGGGCCTGGACGAGCCGTACGTCCGGCATCGAAGCGCTCTCGGACAGGATCGTGGCGATCAGCTGCCCGAGTTCGGCGGCGTGGGCGTGGTCGCGGGGGGCGGACGCCATCACCAGGGCGGTTCGCCCCGGATGCGGGACCAGGATCGCCGCGCCGATCATGGCGCCATCGGTGGAGGCGGTCCAGAGGTGGGAGAGGTCCACGCCGTTCGCCGCCGCCCGTCGCTCGAAGGTGGGCGCAGACGCCACGTTGGCGCCGAAGACCGACGACAGCGCCGCCGCGCGGTCTGCGGGCGTGGCCCGCGCGCAGTCGATCGGGCGGGGAGCGCCTCCGGCGCGCCCAAAGAGTCGTCGAAAAGGCACGGGGTGAGCGTAACCGCTGGACGGGCGGAGCCGTAGAATCCCGGCCATGTTCGCTGCCCAGAAGACCGTCTCCCGCATCGCCTCCTTTGCTGCCGCCTCGGTGCTGCTCGGGGGGGTGCTTGCTGCCGCTCCGGTGGGTGCTGGCGCGCCGCCGGCCGATGGCACCGGCAGTGATTCGTCCGGGAAGGACCTGATTCCGAAGGTCAAGCCGGCGTCCGCCAACGACCTGGAGTTCCGACCGGGCTCGCTTTCGGTCGTGACCGATGCGGAAAGCGGCCAGCGGTTCTGGGTGTTCAGCTACACGATTGCGAACAAGACCGGGAAGACGCAGCGGTTCTCGCCGCGTTTCGAGCTTCTCATGGGCGACGGCGTCATTCTGTCCGCCGGCAAGGACGTCCCCGTGGATGCAGCCCGCCGTGTGCAGCGCGCAGCAGCCTCCGCGCAGGCCGTCGACCAGTTCCAGATCATGGGTGACATCCTCGACGGGGAGGCGAACGCTCGCGAGGGTTTCGTCATTTGGCCCGCCAAGGGCGACGCCAAGGACATCACGCTCTTCGTGACCGGCATGAGCTCCTCGTTCGATCGCCGCACCGACCCGGCCACTGGCAAGGATGTCATCGTCCGCCGTTCGTGGTCGCGCCACTACACCGCCCCCGGGGTTTCCGATCCGCGGCTCTCGCAGGAGGCCTCGTTCGACCCCCTGAAGGACGCTTGGCTCATGCGCTGACGGGCTGATGGCTGCATGCCGACGGCTCGCGGGCCGGGCGGTTGTGGGGCCACGTCCTGATAATGGCGCTGGGCGGTATGAATTCCGATTCGCGCGGGTGTTCCCGCTGCCTTGGCCCTTGAGGCGCCCGCCGGGACTCGCTACACTTCGGGACTCGTTTCACTGATTGACCTTAGCAGGAGAATTTGCCGTGGCACACAAGAAGGGACAGGGCTCGACCCAGAACGGACGCGATTCGAATCCGCAGTTCCGTGGCGTCAAGCTCTATGGCGGCGAGTCCGCGAAGAGCGGCTCGATCATCATCCGCCAGTGCGGAACGCGCTGGAAGCCCGGCTATCTCGTGAAGCTGTGCAGCGATCACTCGCTCATGGCCCTCGAGCCTGGCACCGTGCGCTTCCGTGGTCGCTTCGTGGACGTGATCCCGGCAGACCCGGCCACGCCGCGCATGGCAATCGACCGCGTCTGACGCGGACCGAACTGAACACCGAACCGCGCAGGTCGTCCGATCTGCGCGGTTTTCTTTCCCGAAGTCCCCGGCTGCCGGCCCAGAGGCCAGCACGGAGCCCACCATGAACGTCTTTGTCGACACAGCCGTCATCACCGTCCGCTCTGGCAAGGGAGGCGACGGATGCTCGCACCTGCGCCAGGAGAAGGACCGCCCCAAGGGCGGCCCCGATGGTGGCGACGGTGGCCACGGCGGCGACGTCACGGTGGTGGCCGACCCACACCTCGACACGCTGATCGAGTTCTCCTACCGCGCTCACTTCTTCGCGAAGGACGGCGAGCGCGGCATGGGCAAGAGCTGCCATGGGGCGGACGGCGCGGGCGTGGAGATTCGCCTGCCGATCGGCTCCGTGGTGAGCGACGCCGACACCGGCGAACAGCTTGTTGACCTGATCGAGCCCGGCCAGCGCGCCGTGGTGGCGCCGGGCGGGGCGGGCGGCCTCGGAAACGAGCACTTCAAGGGTCCGCTGAAGCAGACGCCGCTGGAATCGACCCCGGGCGTGCCCGCCGTCGAGCGGCGCCTCCTGATCGAGCTCAAACTCATCGCCGACGTCGGCCTCGTGGGATTGCCGAACGCCGGCAAGAGCACGCTCCTGCGCGCCATCAGCCGCGCCAATGCGAAGGTGGGTGCGTACCCGTTCACCACGCTCAGCCCGCAGCTCGGCATCGCCGAGCTCGACATGGAGCGCCGCCTGGTGTTCGCCGACCTTCCGGGACTCATCGAGGGCGCGGCACAGGGCGCGGGCCTTGGCCACGACTTCCTGAAGCACGTGGAACGCACGCGCGCGATCGTCCACCTCATCGACCTGGCACCGCTCGACAACAGCGACCCGGTGGAGAACTACCGCATGATCCGCCGCGAGCTCCTCGAGTTCTCCGCGGAGCTTGCGGAGAAGCCGGAGCTGGTGGTCCTCAACAAGATCGACCTCATCGATCCCGAGGAGCGCGCGGCGCGCATCGAGCGCTTTGCGGGCGAGATCGGCATGAAGAAGGGCGAGCGGCCCATCGCGATCTCCGGTGCCACCGGCGACGGCGTGCGCGCGATGCTCGAGGCGGCCTGGAAGCTTGCCGAGAAGTGAGCGCGCCTACCTGCACAGCAGCAGGTAACGCTCGAACACCGCCACGATCTGATCATGCCAGGTGTCGCTGAGTGCGACACCGGCCAGTTCGGCCACGAGATCATTGCGGGCGCTCAGGCGGATCACGCGGCCGCCGCCCATGCGGGCGATCTCCGGGAAGTGCTTCACCTCCTCGGTCTTGGTGATGCCGCGCGCGCTCAGGACATAGGTGGTGATGCCGCGCGCCTGTGCTGCCCTGGCCATGTCGACGGTCTTTCCGCCGAAGCCCGGGTGGGGCGGGGCGTCGCCGATGAGGACCATCACTTCCTGGGCCTCGCTTCGCCACGAGAATCTCCCGTAGGCGAGCTTCATGGCGTCGTAGACCATCTCCGGCTCGTCGCCGCCGCCGTCGGCGGAGAGCTTCCACAGGTGGGCGCGCGCCTCGGCCGGATCGGCGGTGAAGTCCCAGCCGAGGGTCTTGAAGTCGTCCTGCTGGTCGCGGAATCCGACGATGGCGACGCGCATGCCACCCGCCACCGCGTTCACGAAGCGCATCAGGTCATCGACACCGGCCTGCGCCGCGGCGATCTGCGCGGACATGCTGGCCGTGCAGTCGATGGCCACGCCGAGGTCGATCGGCTTGCGGAACAGTTCGTCGAGCGCGCCGGTGAACTTGACGAAGGCGGCGTCATCGAGCTTGGCCACCGGGTTCGGCTCGGCATCCTGCTTCGGGCCGATCAGCGCGCCGCCGTCGATCCGCATGCTTGCGCGGTTTCGGTCGAGCCACGAGCGCCACTTCCAGTCCTGGCGGCTGTCGCGCGCGCCGGTGATGGCCGCGATGCGGGGACTGAGGGCGCCGCCGTCGTCGTTGTCGAGCCGGGCGATGACGGACGCCAGCGTGTCCTTCGCGAACTCGTTGAGGCGCTTCTCGGAGCGCCCCTGCGCATCGAGCGCGCCGACCAGTTCGACGCCGAGCAGGCGGTCGGAGTTGTCCTGGCTCTTGGCGAGGGTGCGTGCGCCGCGTTCCACGCGCTCGGCCGGCACCGGCCAGCCGCAGCGCAGCATGGTGCGCACCACGCGGGGGTCTTCCTCGGTGGAGGCCAACTTGTCGAGCGGTGGTGCACCGGTGCGTGCGAGTGCCAGCACCGCCGCGCTCCGGACGCGTGGATCGGGGTCGAAGGCGAAGGCGATCAGCCGTTCACGCGCGCCGTTGGCATCGGGACGCTCGAGGCGCATGGCGCAGACCATGCGGCGCAGCCAGGTGCCGTGCGTGGAGAGCGATTTCAGCGCCTCCTCGCTGGCGGCCCGGCCGCGACGGTCGATTTCCTCGGCGTCGGGGGCTTTGCTGTCGCCGGAGCCTGCTTGCCCTGCAGGCGGCGCCGCCGCGGCAGCCAACGCGACCGCGCAGCACAGGGCGGCGGTGGCGAGACTGGCGGCGGAGGTTGCCATGGTTCAGTCGCCGTGGATCTGCCGCAGGCGCGGCGAAACGCGGAGCATCAGCTGGACGCGCTCGAACTCGTCGATCCAGCCCTGCATGGTGGCAGCGGCTTCGTCGGCCTCCACCTTGGCCCAGGGCAGGGGGCAGGAGGCGCCGAGCTGCTTGGCGGCGATCGAGCGGTAGCGGGCCAGCGTGCGGTCGCCCAGCACCGAGCAGAAGTGGTGGTCCTCGGCGCACCAGACGACGGTGGGAACGCGCGTGCCGCCGTTGATGCGCAGGCGCTCGGCGAGCTGCATGTGGTCGGCCTGCTCCAGGAACCGGACGTCTGCCACCGGGCATGCGGCGGCGATCGCGCCAAGCATCGGGCACTGGACCGCGCAGTCGCCGCACCAGGCACCGGTGATGACGATGACGTTCATGCGTCGCACGAACGAGGAGAGGAGTACATGCTGCGCGGGCGTGATCTTCGCCGCGGCGATGTGCGCCGTCCAGCCGGCGGTGCGGCCGGCGTGGGCGGCCAGGTACTCGTTCCAGTGGACGCCGGCAGAGTGCGCGGCCTGCCAAGTGGCGGGGTCAGTCATGGTGGGGGTCCTTGGAATCGTGCTTGAGCTTGCGGAGCAGGTCGAAGGCCTGCATCGGGGTGAGGTTGTCGAGGTCGGCGTTGCGCAGCGCTTCGAGCGCCGGGTGCGGCGGTGCGGGCTCGGCCGGCGCGGCGAAGAGCGGCATGGCGTCGACCGGCGCGGCGCGTCCGCGGCCACTGCGCGGGGCCTTTGGCTGGGTCTGCACCTCGAGCGTGCCGAGCACTTCCTTCGCCCGCGCGACCACGGCCTTGGGGATGCCCGCGATCTGCGCCACGTGGATGCCGTAGCTGCGGTCGGTGGCGCCCGCCACGATCCGGTGCAGGAACACCACGTCGCCCTTCCACTCGCGGACGCTGACGTGCAGGTTGCGCACGCCGGCGATGCGCGTCGAGAGATCGGTGAGCTCGTGGTAGTGGGTGGCGAACAGGGTCCGCGCGCCCGCGGCGGCCAGGTGCTCGGTGATGGCCCATGCCAGGCTCAGGCCGTCCAGCGTGCTGGTGCCGCGGCCGATCTCGTCGAGGACCACCAGCGAACGGCGCGTGGCGTGATTGAGGATGCGGGCGGTCTCGGTCATCTCCACCATGAAGGTGGACTGGCCCGAGTGCAGCTCGTCGCTTGCGCCGATGCGCGTGAAGATGCGGTCGGTGACGCCCACGGTGGCGCGCTCTGCGGGGACGAAACTTCCCATGTGGGCAAGCAGCACGATGAGCGCCGTCTGCCGGATGTACGTGCTCTTGCCGGCCATGTTGGGGCCGGTGATCAGGGCGAGCGTTGCCGGCTGCGCGGGCGTGCCGAGCTCGGTGTCGTTGGGCACGAAACGGTCGCGCAGCAGGTCATCGAGCACAGGGTGGCGGCCGCCGGTGATCTCGAGGACGGACTCCTCCACCACGTCGGGGCGGACCCAGCGGTGCCGGGCGGCCACCTCGGCGAGGCTGGCCACGGAATCCAGGCTGGCCACGGCGTCGGCGAAGCGAACGAGGTCCGCCAGATGCCCGGCAGCCTCCGTGCACAGTTCGTCGAAGAGGGCGCGCTCGCGGGCGATGGCGCGCGATTCCGCGGAGAGGACCTTGTCCTCGAAGGTCTTCAGTTCCGGCGTGATGTACCGCTCGGCGTTGCGCAGGGTCTGACGGCGCGTGAATTCCGCCGGTGCCTTCGCGGCATGCGCGTGGGTGATCTCGATGAAGTAGCCGAACACCCGGTTGTAGCCGATCTTGAGGCTGGGAATGCCGCTCTTCTCCGCGAGCTCTGCCTGGTAGCGCGCCATCCACGCGGTGGCATCGCGCTGCAGGCTGCGGCATTCGTCCACCTCGGCGTCGGCGCCGTCCTTGAAGAGCCCGCCCTCGCGCAGGTGCGCGGGCGGCTGCTCGACGCAGGAAGTGCCGATGCGTGCCGTCAGCGTGCCCACGCGCGCCGCCGCTTCCTCGAGCGCGCTGCGTGCGCCGGCGAAGGCGGGTGCATCGCCGAGTGCAGCGCCGATGCGCGCGGCGAGCGCCATGGACTTCCCGAGCGCCACCAGGTCGCGCGGCGTGGCACGGCCCATCGACATGCGGCTGGCGATGCGGGCCACGTCCTGCACGCCGTCGCACGCGCTGCGCAGTTCCTCGCGCATGCGCTCGTCGGCCACGAGCGTGGCCACGGCGTCCTGGCGCGCATGGATGGCGGTGCGGTCGCCGAGCGGGGCGCAGGTCCATTCGCGGAGCAGGCGGCGGCCCATCGGCGTGCGCGCGCGCTGCAGCACCGAGAGCAGGGTGCCTTCGGTGCCGCCCGAGCGGAGCGTTCGCTCCACTTCCAGGCTGCGGAGCGTGGTTCCGTCGAGGACCAGGTGCGCGGCGCGGCCGGCGCGGCGCGGCGGACGCAGGTGGGCGAGCGGACGAACCGAACGGCTGGTGGCGGTCGGGTCAGTGCCCAGCCCGCGCTGCGTGTCGAGCAGGTGGCGCAGGAGGGCGCCGGCAGCGGTGGCGGCGGGGGCGTCGTCGGAGAGGTCGAAGCTCTCGAGCGTGCGCACGCCGAAGTGCTCCTTCAGGAGCGCAACGGCGTCGGCCGGACGGAACATCCAGCCGGGGACCTCGAGCGTCGGGCAGTTGAGGGCGCGCGCGGCACGGGCCGCTGGTCGGTCTGCGTCCTCGTGGTCGCCTTCCGGGAGCAGGAGCTCGCTTGGACCGATGCGCGCGAGGACGTCCTCCAGAAGCGCGGCATCGCATTCCTCCACCGAGAACTCGCCGGTGGAGAGTTCCACCGCGGCGATGGCGGCACAGGCTCCGGCGCCGGTTCCGGTGATCCACGCGGCGGCGATCCGGTTGGCCCGGGAGTCGTCCAGGAGGGTCTCGTCCACCAGGGTGCCCGGGGACAGCACGCGGGTGACTCCGCGCTCCACCACGCCCTTGGCCTCGGCCGGGTCCTGGAGCTGCTCGCAGACCGCAACGCGGAATCCGTGCTCCACCAGCCGGCGCAGGTAGCCCTCGACCGCGTGGAACGGCACGCCGGCCATCGGCTGGCCCTTGGTGCGTTCGGTGAGGGTGATGCCGAGCGTCCGGTGCGCGGTGACCGCGTCCTCGTCGAAGAGCTCGTAGAAGTCGCCCATCCGGAAGAGGAGGAGGCAGCCCGGGTACTCCCGCTTGAAACGGTCGTACTGGCGCATCGCCGGGGTATCCCGGTTGTAGGCGCGGGGGGCGGTCTCGGCGGTGTGTTCGCCAGCGGACATCAGGGATGCGATGGTACGGCGAGCCGGCGGGGAATCGGGCCAAAAACGACGCAACCCGCGGGTGCGGGTTGCGGCTTGGGCCGGGGCCCTTCAGTGGAGTGGAAGAGGATCGAACTCTCAACCTCCTCGATGCGACCG
>CAMBSR010000089.1 GCA_945870475.1 Phycisphaera mikurensis NBRC 102666 | reverse complement strand
ATGTCCGACTGCTTCACCTTGGTCTTGGGATAGACGAAGGCGATGAAGACTTCCTGGAGGAAGGGCTGCTTCTCCACGCCGATGAAGCCAGCGTTGGTGATCGACGGATCGATCACGGCATCGGCGGGGACCGGTACCGCTTCCGTGGGGTGCAGCGGCTGGTCCAGGTACAGCGTGTTGGTCACGCGGCGCTCGCTGTCGCGGTACGCCAGCGTGTTGGCCGCGAAGCTCGCGATCATCATCTTGGTGGCTGCGAGCGATGCATTGGCCTCCTGCGAGGTCTGCCCCGGACGCCCCAGGTAGCTCTGCTTGCTTCCCTCGTCGATCAGGCTGCGGCGCATGATGCGCTGCAGGTCGAAGGAGAACTTGGCATCGGCGGACGCGATCTCCCCCCCGGTCGCCGGACGCGTGGAGTTGGAGGTGGAGTCGAACACCGGCTCGTCGTTCGGGCGGCGCAGGTCGAGCTTGCGGTTGTCCACCAGGAATCGGCGCCGAGCGCGCTCGAAGTCGGCCACGTCGATCTTGCCGTCACCGGTGGCGTCACGGATGCCGATGCCGAAGTTGTTGCCGCCGGTGCCGTTGGGGATCAGCGAGGCGCCGGGGAACATGATGTTCGGGTGGTACGGCGCGAGGTCATCGGCGAGCGTGACCTGGCCATCGCCCGTCACGTCGTCGGGGTTGCCGTCCCGGTCGAAGTCCACGCCGCGCTTGGCGTATGCCGGGGCCGTGCGCGTGATGTCACCGCGGAACCGCTCGTCGGGCACGCCCGCGGGCTGCGAGGAATGGTCGACGATCGTCCACAGGCGTGGCGGCAGCGTCTCGTTGCGCGCGCCCGAGAGCGTGGTCATCAGACGGCGGTGGTCGAGGAGGAGCTCCGAGCCGGAGCGGGCCGCGAACGCCGTGGTGCCCGGGGTCCAGGCGCGGCGGGCACGCCAGTCCTGGACGCGGACGTCGTCGGGGTCGAAGAAGCGGGCGGTCTCCTCGCGGGAGCGGGTGGAGCGCATGAACGAGCCGTAGGCGATCTGGTCGGCGAAGATCGAGCCGGAACCGTTCAGCGAGCCTTCCAGGCGGCTGACCGTCTGCGGGGAGTTGAGCCCGTTGGAGCCGCGCAGCTCCACCTCGTCATCGGAACCAAACGGCGTGAGCGTCATCACGCGCGCCGCGGTGACCGGATCGACCACATCGCCACCGTTGGCCATGGCCTTGAAGTAGCTGAGGCGGTCGGAGGGGCGGCTGAAGACGAAGGCGTCGCCGTAGACGGCGCTGGAGCCCGTGGTGTTGAAGTCCGCGGAGGAATCGAAGAACGGCGCCGCGGCATTCGCGCCACCGGCGGTGCCTTCCTGCATGACGCCGAGCGCGCGCAGGAAGCCGGACTGGTAGGTGTCGACAGCGGTGCCGGCCGGGGCGGCTGGCTGCGTGCGACGGCCCTCCCAGCGCTCGGGGGCCCAGCCAACGTCGACGCCGCCGGTCGGCGTGCCGGCGGTGTTGCTTGCCACCGCATAGATCAGGTTCGCGGGAGCGATGGTCGGCTGAGCGCCCGGTGCGGGCAGCAGCGTCTTGAAGTTGAAGTTCGCGCGGTACTCGGGGTCGTTCTCGCGTGCACTGAAGAAACCGACCGCCGGATCACGGAACGCGGCCGACGAGCCGATCGCCGCGGTCTGGTCGTAGGAATCGCCGCGGGTGGCAAGCGCCAGGTCGGCCGGCGTCTGGCCGATGGTATTCGAGCGCTCGGAACGCGTGGCGACGTTGATATCGAGCAGCGCGCTGTTGTCCATGATTCGCACCGCGACCAGCTGGCGGGTGCTGCGGTCGCTGGAGCTCGGGGACACGAACCAGAAGGAGTCCGTCCAGCCGTCGCCGTCGGCATCGGCCAGGGTGCGGCCGATCAGGTTGCGCGAGGACGGCACGTACGTGGTGCCGGTGCCGCTCGGCACCAGCTTGAACTCGTCGGACGGGTCACCGAAGGCACCGAGCTGCAGGAAGTTCGGCAGCGCGTTGTTGCGCGGCGCCGTCCCCAGGATCATCTGCGCATGCGGGGGCACCGCGCTGTAGTTGATCACCCCGACGTTGAACCAGTTGTTGACGCGCGTCTGCCAGTCGGGCTGGTCTAGGACCAGGTATCCACGCGAATCCTTGCCCGTGATGGCGGGCTCGCGCGGCGCCACGAACGGAAGCCACTGCTCGTAGGGCGTTCCGAGGTTGAGCTCACCCGCCACCGCGCGCTGCGCGAGCGATGGGGTGGCGGTACCCGCCGGCAGGTGGTCCCAGTTGGCCTCGACGTTCGAGATGTCCCAGCACACGCGGAATCCGTTCTCCGCGGTGGGCAGCCAGGTCAGATGCGACCAATGGCTGAAACCGAGTCCCTCGGGCGAGGGAACAGGCGCCCCGCCGCCATCGAGTGCCAGGTTGCCCCAGTTGGTGGTGAAGGCCGGACCGCCGCGGACGCTCGGCGGCGCGGGCAGCACCACGTTGGCGCCCACCTGCTGCATCGTGAGCGCGCGCACCGGCTCCGTGCTTGCCAGCCAGCGGGTGTCGCCGAAGCCGGGGTTGCCGATCGGGTTGCCTTCGCCGGTGATGTTGCCGTAGCGGGCCGGCCAGTTGGTGAACGGGTTCACCGAGTACGGGGCGAAGTTGTAGCCGTCCAGGTAGCCGTCGCCGCCGGTGACCGTACCCAGGTTCAGGTTGGAGATCGAGTCGAAGTAATCGACGCCGTAGCGGAGGGCAAGCGGCTCGGCCGGCAGGCGGGCGTAGTCGCTGCGCGCCATGAATTCGCCGAAGAGCGGCTGGCCCGTGAGGCCGGTGGCCTGGTTGGCGGCGATCTGCGCCGCCATGCTCGACGCGTCGATCCGCTTGACGAAGAGCGCATCGGCCACTTCCTGTGCCACGGTGGATGCCAGCGTGTCGACGCGCGCCTGGCGCCCGGTGGCCTTCTGCTGCGCCGCCGCCTGCGCCCTGCCCGATTGGGCGCGCACGAGGAACGCAGTCGCGATGATCACCAGGAGCACCAGGATGGCGGTGACCAGGACAAGCGTGTTGCCACGGGCATGTGCGCGGGCGGTGGCAGTGGTGTTGCGCGGGGCGTGGATCACGGGGTTCCTTCGCTCGAACGGTGTACGGTCAGTCCTTGCGACGCTTGGGTACGTCGAGCACGAACTGGAAGTCGCGACCGCGGTCGAGGACCAGGCGCGGGTCGTGGACTGTGCAGGTGACGCGGATCTGCGTCGGCCAGGGGGTGTAGTCGTCGCGCGCCACCACGAAGCCGTCCGGCGTGACCGTGTAGGCCTCGTCCTGGTTGAAGCCGAAGACCGCGGTGTAGGTACGGATGGGGACGCCCGCGCCGTACGGCGCGGACACCGCGGCCGGCGAGTTGGCGGCCGCACCGGCAACGCCCTCGACGGCCTGCGCCACGGCGCGCATGTGGAAGTTGGTGCGGTCGGTGCCCGAGGAGCCGTGGGCGACGTCCGGCATCACCGCCAGGTCCTGTGCAAGGGTGACCCCGAGCTGCTGCGAGGCCGGGATGGTGATCCCGCCGCCAACGTCAGGGAATCCGAACCAGGGCTGCGGACGGACGGTCTGGGAAGGGTCTTCGCTGGTGGCGGCCCACGGCGTGGCGGCGAACGGCTCGTAGCCACGCAGGATGGTGGATGGCGTGGAAGTGACCGCGTAGGTCGGCGCGCCGCCGATCGTGAGGCGCGCGCACGCCGGGACGAGGGCACCCGATGCGTCGGTCTGCCGCCCGGTGAGCGGCTCCCAGGTCCAGTCCACCTGGAACGAGCTGCAGTTGGTGACGAGCGTCGGCGACATCAGCATCTCGCTCTTGCGGTCCGTGTTGCCGATGCCCTTCTCCGAGCGCGGCCAACCGAGGAGTCCGTATCCGGTGGGGATGGCAGACGCCGCCGGCACGCCGAAGGTGCCGCGCATGACGCGGTCGCGCTGCGTGCTGAAGCCGCCAACCGCCGCCGGGGACGGCATGTTGCCACCGACCGCCGTCACGCCCGTGGCGCTCGGCCACACCGGTGCACCGCCGCCCGTGGGCCACGAGAGCGGTGCCGAAGCAACGCCCGGGGTGGTGAACGGCGTCGACAGCGAGGTCAGGTACGGGTTGCCGCCCAGCTGCAGCGGCGTCGCAAGGCGCATCGTGGGCGAGATGGCGCGACGAACCTTGTCCAGGTCACTGGCCGCGATGTCCACCCAGCCAGACTGGATCGAGGGGCTGGGAATGACGTTCGCGCTGAGTGGGATGTAATTGCGGTCCCTGAACTCCTGGTAGTAGGAGTTGGCATCGGTGCCGGACGGCGTGGCGTAGCTGCGATCGCCATAGATGGAGGTGGCCGAGCTGGCACCCTGCGTCGCCGCCACGGTCAGGCTTCCGGGCTCGGGGTAATAGATCGGACGTCCACCATCGTCAGCAAGAAGCACGGCCTTGCGAGCCAGCACCCACTGGCGCGCCTCGGGCTGATTCGCCAGGACGCGCGGGCCGGAGGTCTGCGTGCTGGTGGCGTATCGCCAGCCGAGCTGCGTGGTGAGCGGGTTGAACCAGGTCCACGGCGTGATCTGCGCCGGTAGACCGCCCGACGGTGCCGGCGTCACGCCGGTGATGATCGGCTTCACCGCGGAGTTGGGATTCGATCCGGGCGGGTTGCTCGTGGGGTCGTTCGGCAAGCTGGGAAACTGCACGCCGTGGCCGTAGTAGACGCGCGTGGCACGGGACTGCTGGCCGCCGCCGCTGGTCACCAGGTCGCCGGGGCCGGCCCAGCGCGCGGAGGTCTCGGTGCCTGCGGTGAAGAACACGATCTGGTCGCAGCGCAGGATGGCATCGGCCGCCAGCTGCGGGTTCAGGAGCGGTGCCGTGGCGCCGGAGATCAACTGGTTGACGTTGTTGGCCACCACCGTGCAGTGGATGGCCATGTAGCCGTCGCGGCTGATGCGCTCCAGGTCGCGGCGCAGCTGCTCCTCGATGATGGTGCCCTGCTGCAGGACGTCGGCGTTGGCCTCGCCGGTGGAACTCACCTTGCTGGCGGTGTTGAAGATCTTGCTGGTGGCGATGATCACGGCCAGCAGCACCACGACCGCCACCAGGAGCTCGACGACGGTGAAGGCACGGCGCATGGTCAGAGTTCCCTCACCGTGGCGTAGACAGCCAAGAGCTGGGTGCCGTTGGCATCGATGATGGTGGGCACGTAATGGAGCGTGCGGACGCCCTGCGGCACGGGATCCGTGGTGCTCGCCGCGGCGGGCTGCAGCTCGTAGTCATCGAAGACCTGCGCGGACGGAACGCGCGGGACCGGCGCACTCATGCGCACCTGGATGGGATCGCTCGCGTTGCGACGGCCCTGCGCCACGCGGTGCACGTTGCCGTTGTTGTCGATGATCCACTGCCCGGGCTGCTGCCACTGCACGCTCACCTTGGGAATGGAGGCCGCGCTCATGTCGGTGGCGGAGAGCCCCTGCGTGGCGGCGAACATGCCGGTGCTGTACGGCCCCTGCGTGGTCAGGGAGAGGTTCGACGGCTGTTCCCAGCCGCTCCTGACCTGCAGTCCGAGGATCGGGCCCGTGGTGCCCTGCCCGCTGCCCGCGGTCGAGATCGGCACGCGGCGGTAGGGCACGGGAGGCAGGCTCGCGTTGCCGTCGGCCAGGGTGGTCGGGTACGACGGGTTGCCGTTCGAGGGCGACACGTAGTTCTTCACCGCGCCACCCACGCCGATGATGCGGTAGACGAAGATGGCCACCTGGACGCGGCCGCCGTGGCGGCGGAACATGCAGTCCCAGGAATAGGTGGGCGGCGTGGTGATGGGCGCGCCGTCCGGCACCGACGGCCACCAGCGCTCGCGCTGGGTGACGATGATGGGCGGCGCCAGCGAGGTGCGCGACGTGTTGTAGGGCGCACCGTAGAACCGCACGCCGGAGGAGCCCTGGACGCCGTTGGGGAACTCGCAGAATTCCTGCGTGGCACCGGACTGGTTCTGCGCCAGCGTGGCGAAGAGGTCGATGGCGCCGACGTCGTCGAAGGCCGTGCCCGTCTGGTTGCTGCGGATGACGCCCGGACGGATCCAGCTCCAGTCACCCGCGCACGGGCGGAAGACGTAGCTCGAGTTGCCGTTCTGGATCGACTGCGCCAGCACGTTCGTGATGCCGAACTCCTCGAACGTACCGAAGTCCTCGGGCGAGACGCGGCTGCGCAGGAGCCCCAGCGCCTGCTCCGCCACCACCGGCCCAAGCTGGTCGTCCGCCGTCTGGGCCTGCTGCGCGATGCCCGCGGGGAACAGCGCGGAGACCGAGATGATCCCGATCGCCAGGATGAACACCGAGAGCAGGAGCTCGATGAGGGAGAACGCACGCAGGTTGGTACGCACGTTCGTCACTTGGAGATGATCCCCGGCACGCCGGTGTAGCGGTTGAAGGTGATGCGGTCGGCCTGCTCCTCGATGAAGAGCGACTGGTCGCGGATGCGCGGCGGCGGGTTGCCGTTGCCGCCGATGTTCGTGCCCTTCCAGGTGGAGGGCGTGAACCGCTCGCGCGCCTCGGCATCGTTGAAGACGGCGAGGTACGGCACGTAGTCCACCAGCGGCTCGTCGGTGGGCTCGTCGTAGATGAAGAAGTCGACGTTGTTCGGGCCGTTGCCGTAGACGTTGGTGATGCCTCGGCGCGGGAAGCCGTTGCCGTCGTAATCCACGAATGACTTCACGTACGCGTTCTGGTTGCCGGAGGACGCCGTGACGACTTCCAGCACCTGCTCGGGATTGCGCGAGAGTGCACGGCCGTTGGGGCCGAAGAGGACGCCGATCGACCAGCCGAGCTCGGTCTTCGCGAGGTCCGGCGTGTAGGTCGGCGGCGTCACGGAGAGGTTGGCGGTGCCGGCGAAGCGCGGCTGCGTGCGCCACTGGCGGTCGTTGGTTCCCACCGCGGCGTCCGTCACGAAGCCGAAGGCCGGCCCCCCCACCAGGATGCCCGCCGGAAGGTCTCGCGACGGCACGCCGGGCACGGGAAGGAACCGGTCGGCAAAGACATCGTCCACCATCAGCTCAGCACCGGTCGGGTTCGGGCTCGGGAGCGGCGTGTTGGCGGTGACCACCTCCCCCGTCCACCGCGCCGTCACCACCTGGATGACCTGCGGCTCGCGCGGGAGTGCCTTGGCGCGGCGGTCGGGCGCCACGCGGAAGGTCACCATCACATATGCGTTGTCGCGGATGGCAATCGCACGCGCCGTGCCCAGCGCGGCCACCACCGTGTTGGTGGCGTTGGCGAGCTTGGCATCGCGCGTCACCTTGCCCACGCTGATGACCGTCAGGGTCGCCAGCACCAGCAGGATGCCCATCACCACCAGCAGCTCCAGGAGCGTGAAGGCGCGGCGTGCAGCGCGAGGATGGGCGTTGGTGCGGTTCATCCGGATCAGTCCGGCGGGTCCAGTTCGTACAGGTAGATGTTGTCGGCGGAAGCGGCCGAACGGACGACGGCGGTGTCGGGAGTCACCTCGCCGCTCACGCCGAAGAGGCCGTCGGGGCCCGCCGACACCAGGCATATACGGCGGTTGGTGCAGACCCCCAGGATGTTTTCCGCAGGAGTTCGCACGGTTCCGTCCGCGTCGGGCAGGCCGGTATCGACCCCGTACCGGAAGGCCCGGCCCGGGAACACGAAAGCCACGCGGCCGCCCCAGGTATCGAGCAGCTCGGAGCGGGTCGAGCCTGTTCCCGCAGTCGAACGCGACGAGGGGGTGTACAGGATGCCGCCGGAATTGATGTTCGCCGCCGGGTAGTTGGAGAGGCTCGACTCCGGACGCAGCAGGCTCACGGGAATGCCCGCGAGCATCGGACGGATCGTCTCGATCTGCGAAAGGAGGTTGAGGGCATAGATCCCGGCGCCGCGGGCGCGGGTGAAGATCAGGCGGTTGCCGGCGTTGTTCGGTGCGGTCGGTGCCGGCGTGGCAGGCGGCTCGCGGACGTCGAACGCCTCGATGGTGGCGCCCGACGGGAAGACTTCGGTGGTGGGGTTCGTCAGCGAGTTGAACGCCCCGTTGTAGGTCATGGGACGGCCGGTCTGGGCCTCCCACTCGCTGAAGGCGCTCTCCATGATGCTCATGGCGCTCTCCACCTGCGAGCGCTCGGCGCGCTTGAGGAGCGCGGAGCCCACGCCCAGGACGAGCGACGTGAGGATCAGGATCACGCCCATCACGATCATGATCTCGAGGAGCGTGAAGCCCCGGCCAATCGATGCCCTGCCCCGCGCGCGTGCCGGCGCGGGATGTGCGTCATGGAGGCTGGGGCGGCTCGGCATCACGGGCCGAACCTCACGATGTTGTCCTCGTTGAAGCCAGCGGCATCGGCGCGCGTGGTCGGGTTCCAGTTCTGGTCCGGGCCCGAGGAGAAGAGCCCGTACTCCGCGGCAAGCGCCGCGCGGCTGGCGCTGGTGTCACCCTGCGCGTCCGGCATGGCGTCGACGTCCTCGCCCGGGTTGAAGCGCTGCGGACGAAGCGCCACCACGTCAGCGAGCGACCACGAACGGTCGGTGCTGCGCGGGTCGCCGTTGAGGTACCCGCGTCGGTAGAAGACGATCGGCTTGCCGAAGTAATCCAGGAGGCACTTCGGCGCGCTGTCGAAGTAACCGGCATCGTTGGTCTTCACGGCGATGGGGACGCCGGCGTTGATCTGCGAGACCGCGCCGAGCTCGCTCTCGGCCTTGACCTCGATGTAGGGCCCGAGCGACTTGCCGCGCAGGAACGAGGTGGTGGAGTCCGCGTTGCCCGTGGAGGCGCTGGCCG
>CAMBSR010000088.1 GCA_945870475.1 Phycisphaera mikurensis NBRC 102666 | reverse complement strand
CCCTGTTGCCGAAGTCGTACATGCCGAGCATGTCGATCTTGGTCTGCCCGATGTTCCCCTTCAGGCCGCCGCCCGTGCCGTAGTTGCTGAGCGCCTGCTGCACCAGGTTGATGTCGGTGTCCTTGGGCTTGTCCAGCCCCATCAGCCCGAAGAGGTCCCACTCGCTGTTGATCTGCGCGCCGGTGCGCTCGCTGTAGTTGAGGCCGATGCGCCGGATCGGCGGCATCAACTCGCCGCTGCCCTCGAACTCCGGGAGCCAGAAGAACGGCACGGCGCCCGAGCGGAACGTGACGTCGTGCGCGTTGATCTGGTTGATCGTGCCGCCCCCCGCGGCATCCACCTCGGTGATGGTGGCGCGGTCGGCGCCGATCGAGAGGTGCGGCTCGAAGAACTCGCTCATCGAGATGCGCACCTCGTCGCCCTCGAACTGCCGCTGCGAGTACTGGCGCAGCTCCTTGGCACGCGCGCTGAGCGGGATGCCGCGCCGGTCCTTGGTGCGCAGCACGCCGTCCACCATGCTCGCGCGGTTGGTGGCGAAGTCGTAGTAGGCGCGGCGGGCGCGGATGGTGTAGTTGAAGTCCGTGGCGAAGACGTCGCCCTCGAGGTAGACGCCCACGATGGCATCGGCCTGCGACTCGGTGCCGCCCGACTTCATGTTGGCGAGCGTGCCCTTCTTCAGGAACACCACGCCGCGGTCGGCGCGGAGCTGGAGCGCGCGCGTGGCGCCGCCCGCGAAGCGCGGCAGCACGTCCACGGTGGCGCCCTTGGTCAGCGTGATCTCGTCGGTGGCGGCATCGGCATCGAGCTGCTCGGCGGACCACGAGACCATGCTGTCGGGGGCCACGATCGGCCGGGGAGCGTTGGGATCGGACTCCTCGCCGGCCACCGTGGCGCGCACCGGGGCGGGCGGCAGTTCCGCGGCGATTCGCACCGCGGAAGGCTGTGAAGCGGCCTCGATCTTGGCGGCGACGCTCGGGTCGATGGGCGCGATGCCGCCCACCACGATGGGTTCGGGCGGCGGCGGCTTGGGAGGGCGGATCACTTCCGGCAGGATCCGCAGCGGTGGCGGCGATGCCTGGAGGTCGGAGAGGTACGCGGCCAGCCGCTGCTGCGCGCGCGCGAGGTCCTCGTTGGGGGCGGGCGCGGTGGGCTCGAAGAGCACGGCGGAGAGCGAGACGTCGCCGTAGGTGCTGGCCGTCACGAAGAGGTTGGTGCCGCCCGCGCCCAGGCCCGCGGCCTTGGTGGGCTCGATGGTCTCGGGGTACCAGATGGCCAGCTGCGTGATGAGTCCCTTGGCGCTCGGGATGCGTTCGATCCAGAGCACCGCGCGCTCGGCGGTGAAGTCGTACGTGCCCATGATCACGCGCACCTTGCCGGTGAGGTAGACGCGCTGCGTGCTGTCCACCTTCCAGACGTGGGCCGACGTGGACGAGAGCTGCACCGACCACGTGCCCGGCTCGGTGGGGATCACGAACCCGCCGAGACGGTCGCCGGTGACGGGGACGCGCTCGGACTGCGCAAGCGCCGGCGCGGTGCACGCGAGCGTCGCCGCGCCCACCAGGGCTCGGAGCGTTCGCATGGTCTTCCGTGTGTCGCGCGGCACGGCGCGGAGGCTACTTGCGCCGCTCCCGGCGTGGGGTTCGCGCGCGCGGTTGGCGGCGGTTCAGCGCCAGCTGATCGGGCGTCCGCTGAGGCCGTTGATCTCCTTGAGGAGCGTCATGGCCACCAGCCCGGCAACCGCCAGCACCGCCATGCCGAGCGCCTCGGCCCGCAGCCCCGCGGCCATCAGCCACGCCGCGGCATAGACCGCCTGCCACATGGCGCCGTAGCGGCGCAGCTTCTCGCTTCCCACGGGACCTCGCGAGCCCGCCACCTTGGCGCGCACCAGGAGGAGGAACGCCACCAAGGCAAGCACCGGCCAGATGATGCCGATCGGCCCCGCGCCGATCACCTCGTCGCCGTGCGCCACCTGCGGCCAGTAGCCGCCGGCGGAGTCGCGCGCCATCATGACGCCGCCGCCGAGGAGGACGATGGACCAGAAGAGCCACGCGGCCACCAGCGACAGGATCCGCTTGGTGCCGAAGTACGGCCGCTTGTCCTCGTAGCGGTGCACGCTGGCGGCGATGGCCACCGCGTGCGACATGGACCACCACACCGGCAGCGTGAACGCGAGCGACCAGTTCGGGATGAACATGTTGGCCGCGTGCGCGAGCCCGATGGTGACGATCCCGAGCGACGGGATGTGCTTGCCGACAACGTCGTAGAACATCACCGCCGCGGCCACGCCCACCGTGAGCACCAGGGCCGGCTCGCCGAGCGCGCTTGCGCAGATCACCGCCGCCATCAGCGCGCCGAAGGAGAGGAGCGCCGCGCTCGAGGTGCGGATGCGCCCCGCGGCCAGCGGTCGGTCGGGGCTGAAGCGCTTGTCGTGGCGGATGTCGAGCAGGTCGTTCAGGCTGGCCGCGAAGGCGAAGAGCCCCACCGACACCACGCCGGTGCAGATGAGCGCCTTCCAGAGCGGCATGTGGTAGACGGGCAGGTGCACGTAGCGCGGGTCCGCACGCGTCAGGAGCGTCACCAGCCAAAGTTCGCAGACGGCGCCGAACGCGAGCGACAGCCGTGTCAGCTGGAACGCGTCGAGGATGCGCTCGGCCACGGGTCGCATGCGGCCATCGTATCGGGGGCGCTGCTAGGATCCTCCGTCCGAGACTGGCCCCCAGGCCGGGCGCGGAAACCGACCATGAAGGCAGACACGAACATCTCCGCCGATGCCCGCGGCCTGCGCGTGGCGATCGTCACCAGCGTCTACCACGCCGAGGTGACGCACGCCATGGAGCGCGATGCGGTGGCCGAGTTCGTCCGCGCCGGCGGCGAGGCGTCCCAGGTGATGCGCATCGAGGCGCCCGGCGCGTTCGAGGTGCCGCTCCTGGTGGACGCGGCGCTTGCGCGCGCCGACGTGCACGCGGCGGTCGCCATCGGCTGCATCGTGCGCGGCGAGACCACGCACGACCGTCACCTTGGCATGGCCGTCACCTGCGAGCTCTCGCGCATCTCCGTGGCGCGCGGCAAGCCGGTGGGCCTCGCCGTGCTGACGGTGGAGAACATGGCCCAGGCGCGCGCCCGCGCCGGCGGCGAAGTGGGAAACAAGGGCACCGATGCGATGCGCGCCGCGCTCGCCTGCGTCCGCCGTTGCGAGGAGATCCGCCGATGAGTACCGACGAGCGGCTTCCCGAAGGCGCCGCGACACTCGCCATGCGACGCTGCGCCCTGCAGGCGCTGTACCAGCTGGACGCCGGCCAGAGCGACGACGTGGCGCTGGTGGGCACGCTGCGCGACGACGGCGAGCACGAGGAGACGCCGGCGAACGACATCGAGCGCGGCATGGCGCTCGCCGCGCTGGTCTGGGAGTTCCGCAACGAGGCGGACCGCGAGATCGCCACGCTGGCGCGCGAGTGGCCGCCGCACCGGCAGCCGCTCGTTGACCGGAACCTGCTGCGCATGGGCTGGTACGAGCTTCGCCAGTCCGGCGAGCCGCCGCGCAAGGTGCTCCACGATGCCGTGGAACTGGCCAAGGAATTCGGCACCGCCGACAGCGGCAAGTTCGTGAACGGCGTGCTCGACAAGGTCCTGAACGGCCCGGCGGCCGCCGATGCAGGCGCGGCCGGGGCCGCGGAGGCCGGCTGACATGTTCTTCCGCGCGGCCGTCGAAGCCATCAAGCGCGGGCTGCAGAAGACCGCCGAGGTGTTCGGCGCGGGCTTCCGTTCCATCCTGCACGGTCGCACCCTCAGCGAGGAGCTGATCGACGAGGTCGAGCGCACGCTCGTCTCGGCGGACGTCGGCGTGCGCGCGGCGCGCGAGATCGCCGCGGAGCTGCGCGCGGAGTTCCGCTCCGGGCGCGTGCCGCGCGGCGAGGACGCGGTGGAGTTCCTGAAGGCGCGCCTCAAGCAGCGCCTGGGCGGCGGCGAGTGCGGCATCGCGGTGGCGGCGCAGAAGCCCACCGTGGTGCTGGTGGTGGGAATCAACGGGGCAGGCAAGACCACGAGCGTCGCGAAGATCGCCAAGAGCCTGCGCGACGATGGCCGCACCGTGCTCCTCGGCGCGGCGGACACGTTCCGCGCGGGTGCCGTGGCGCAGCTCGAGACGTGGTCGAGGCGCCTGGGCGTCGACATCGTGAAGGGCGCGCAGGGCGCGGACCCGGCGGCCGTGGCGTTCGATGCCGCGGAAGCGGCGCTCGCGCGCGGCGTGGACGTGCTGCTCGTGGACACCGCGGGCCGGCTCCACACGCAGGACAACCTGATGCGGCAGCTCACCAAGATCAGGAACGTGATCGCCAAGAAGATCCCGGGCGCGCCGCACGAGATCCTCCTAGTGCTCGATGCCACCAGCGGCCAGAACGCGGTGCAGCAGGCCACGGCATTCAAGGCCGCATGCGACGTGAGCGGCATCTTCCTGGCCAAGCTCGACGGCACCGCCAAGGGCGGCATCGTGGTGGCCATCCGGGATGCGCTGGACGTGCCCGTGAAGCTGGTCGGCGTGGGCGAGACCCCCGACGACGTCCAGTCGTTCGACCCGGATCGCTTCGTCGAGGCCATGTTCGCGGAGTGAGCGTGCGGGCCTAGAATGGCCGCATGTCCCGCGCGTCACGCAGAGCATTCACGCTGGTCGAGCTGATGGTGGTGGTCGCCATCGTCGCGCTCCTCATCGGCCTGATCGTGCCCAGCGCGCGCGCCATCCAGCGCGAGAGCCAGAACGCGGGCTGCATGTCGAACCTCCGCCAGGACTTCATCGCCATCGACTCGTACCGCCAGCAGAACTCCGGCAAGCTGCCCATGTGCGAGTTCCTGCCGGTGGTCACCGAGGCAGGCGTGGAGGGCGGGCTGCCGAACTTCCTGAAGGGCTTCATCCCCGCCGACTCGGTGACGTGGAAGTGCCCCGCCGACATCGACGAGGAGTCGCTCGCCACCGGCACCAGCTACACGTACGTGCCGGGGCTCCTCCGCTACGCGCCCGCGGTGCAGGTGGACGTGACCGGGCTCCTCATGAGCTTCCAGCCCGGATCCATGACCCTGCAGCGCCTCAACGAGATCCGCCTGGACGCCGAGTCGCGCGCCATGACCGAGTTCTACGAACGCGCGGGCGAGGACTACCCGCTGCTCACCGACAGCCAGGACCGCCACCGCCGCGTGGGCGTGGAGCGCAACGGCGTCTACCTGGATGGCGGCGCCCGCATCGCCAAGCCGATGGATGAGGCTGCCACCGGAGGAAACCCATGAACCTGATGGACTCGATCCGCTACCGCGACATGGACCTGGGCGAACTCTGGCAGGAGCACCAGGGCCGCATCCTGGCGTCGCTCGCCGCCGCATTGGTGGCGCTGGCGCTCGCGAGCGGCGCATGGTGGTGGTTTGCCGTGCGCTGGAAGGCGCCGCCGTCGATCTTCGATGCGCCGGTCAACAACGTGCTCGGCTACTTCACCACCGACGACTTCAACCGCCTGCCGGTGCAGGAGCGCGTCAAGTACGTGCGCGATTTCATCGGCCGCTTCCGCGGCATGAACCAGCAGGACAGCGTGGTGGCCGCGGCGTTCCTCTCCGGCGTCACCGGCAAGGTGCGCGAGCAGATGACGCAGAACGTGCGCATCCTGGCGAAGGACATCCTCATCGAGGGCGCCGGCACCTTCGTGAACCTGCCGCCCGCCGAGCGCGACGCGTTCATCGACAAGTGGGTGGCCGAGTGGTTCCGCATGGCCGAGGAGACCGCCACCGGCAAGGAGTCCACGCGCAGCGATGGCGAGATCCTGAAGGGCGCGCGCGCCGAGGCGCGGCGCGGTGAGCAGCGCACGCAGGAGCGCATGAAGGGGAAGACCCTCGGCGAGAAGGGCGCTGACCGCTTCCTGGGCTTCTGGCAGTCCGAGGTGGAGCCGGCGTCGAGCCCGAAGGAACAGGCGCAGATCTCGCGCTTCATGGATGCGGTGCGCACCCGCATGCTGACCGCGCAGTGACCCGCGAGCAAACGAGCGATGCCGGCGAGCCGCTCCCGGTGCTCCGTGCCGCGGAGGAGATCGTGCGCTGCATGCAGGGTTCGCGCGGCATGGTGCTGACCGCCGCCACCGGCAGCGGCAAGACCACGCAGGTGCCACAGATATTGTCGCGCGCGGGGTGCGTGCAGGGGCAGATCGTGGTGCTCGAGCCGCGGCGCCTTGCTGCGCGCATGACGGCGCGCCGCGTGGCCGAGGAGATGGGCTGCGCGCTCGGCGAGGAGGTTGGATTCCAGACGCGCTTCGAGCGCGTGGTGAGCCCGCGCACGCGGATCCGCTTCGTGACCGAAGGCGTGTTCCTGCGCCAGGCGCAGCGCGATCCATCGCTCAAGGGCATCGGTTGCGTGCTGCTCGATGAATTCCACGAGCGCAGCGTGTTCGCCGATCTGGCGCTCGGCGTGGTGCGCGCCGCACGCGAGCGCCGTGCCGACCTGATGGTGGCCGCGATGAGCGCCACGATGGACGCCGCGCAGGCGGCCGCGTACCTGGCAGCGCCGGTGGTCACCGCCGAAGGCCGCGCGTACCCGGTGGCCGTGCGCAACGACGCCGGCGAGCAGGGCGTTCCCGTCTGGGACCGCGCTGCGCGCGCGGTGCGGCGGCTGGTGGAGGAGGGCCACGAGGGCGATGCGCTCGTCTTCATGCCCGGCGCGTTCGAGATCGACCGCACGGTGGACGCGGTGCGCGCAGAGCTGCGCGGCGTGGCCGGCGGGTCGTCGTTCGACGTGGTGCCGCTCCATGGCAGCATGCCGCCCGACCGCCAGGATGCCGCGGTGGCACCGGCGGCGCGCGGACGGCGCAAGGTGATCGTGGCCACCAACGTGGCGGAGACGTCGATCACCATCCCCGGCGTTCGCATGGTGGTGGACAGCGGCCTGGCGCGCATCTTCCGCGTGGATCCGCGGCGCGGGCTCAACGCGCTGCGCACCGAGGCCATCAGCCGCGCCAGCGCCGACCAGCGCGCGGGCCGCGCCGGACGCACCGCCCCCGGCGTGTGCGTGCGGTTGTGGACCGACTGGGAACACGCGCAGCGGCCGGCCGCGGAGACGCCCGAGGTGCGGCGGATCGACCTGGCGGAATCGATGCTCATGGTGCTTTCGATGGGCTTCGGCCCGTTCGAGCGATTTCCGTGGCTCGACCCGCCGGAAGCGGACGCGGTGGAGCGCGCGCGCGGAACGCTGGTGGCGATCGGCGCGGTGGATGCCGGTGGCGCGCTCACGTCGCTCGGGCGGCGGCTGGCGCGCATTCCGGCGCATCCGCGGCTCGGTCGCGTGCTGCTCGAGGCGTCCTCGCTTGGCGTGCTCGAACGCGCGGCGCGGTGGTGCGCGATCGTTGCCGAGCGCGACGTGGTGCACATGGGCGGGCCGGCGCAGTTGGTGCGCCTGACGCCGGATGGCGAGCCGCCGAGCGACCTCGGCGTGCGCGAGGAATTGCTGCGACGTGTGGAAGCAGGCGGGTTCCGCAACGCTCGCCACGAAGGCGTGGACGCCTCGCTCGGTGCGTGCCGCGAGGTGGCCGCGGCGGCGCGCGAACTCATGCGTGCGGCGCAGGGTGGGGACGAGGGGGAGGGGTTGGGTGCGGGGGCCGATGCCGTGCCTGCGTTCGAAGGCGATTCGTTTGCGCGCGTCTCGCGCGCGCTGCTCGCCGGCTTCGGCGACCACGTCGGCTGGCGGATGGACGCGCAGCGGCCGCACGTGGCCATGCCCGGGCGCCGCAAGGTGAGCATCGACCCCACCAGCGTGCAGCGCGGTGCGGGCTTCGTGCTGGCGCTTGAGGTTCGCGAGGGCGGGCGCGGCGACCAGGTGCACCAGTCGCTCGGCATGGTGACGCCGCTCGAGGCGGAGTGGGTGGAGCACGCCATGCCGGAGCGCGTTTCGACCGTCACCGAGGTGCGCTTCAGCGAGGCGCTCGGCGCGCCGGCCGAGTTCGAGGAGCGGGTGTTCGACGGCATCGTGTTCGCGCAGGTGGTTCGTCCGCTACGCGGTCGCGAGGCGAAGGCCGCGGCGCACGAGGAACTGGCCGCACGCGTGGCGAGCGGTGAGCTGAAGCCCGCGTCGTGGGACGAGTCCGTGGACCAGTGGATCGCGCGTGTCCGTTGCGTGGCGGCGTGGTTTCCGGATCGCAAGCTGATCACGTACGACGCGGATGACCTTGGCGTGCTCGCCGGCGAGATCGCGCACGGCTGCGCGCGCGCGACGGACCTGGATTCGCGTCCGGTGCTCGACATCCTGCGCGGAGCGCTTTCGTGGGACGAGCAGCAGTTCGTCGAGAAGATGGCGCCGTCGGGGATCGTGCTGCCGTACCGCGGTTGGCGGATGAAGGTGGAGTACGCCGAGGGCAAGCCACCGCGCGGCATGGCGAAGATCCAGGACTTCTATGACTTTGCGGGGCATCCGTGCGTGGCCGGCGGGCGTGTGAAGCTGGTGCTTGAACTCCTTGGTCCCAACTACCGGCCGGTGCAGGTGACCGAAGACCTGCCGGGCTTCTGGGAACGCCTCTATCCGGAGGTGAAGAAGGAGCTGAAGAGGCGCTATCCGCGCCATGAGTGGCGATGACGCAAGTCCATGTGGCAGAGCGCTTAACGTCAACGAATTCGCGTTTTTTGCATGGTTTCAGTAGAATCGGCGCGCTATGCCAAAGGTGACCTCCGCCAGCGCCAAGCGCGCCGGCTCCAAGACGGTTTCCCGACTCGCACCCGTCAAGAGCGCCACCGCAAGGACCAGTGGCAACGGCACGACGAAGACA
>CAMBSR010000087.1 GCA_945870475.1 Phycisphaera mikurensis NBRC 102666 | reverse complement strand
ATCGCGCCGAGCGTCCTCGGGCGCCCGCTCGGGGTCCGGATTCACGGTCATCGAACTGATCGTCTGCATGGGCGTGGTCGCCGTCCTGTGCGGCATCCTGCTGCCCTCGCTGCGCGCGACGCGCCAGGCGGCGCAGCGGGTGAGCTGCGCATCCAACATGCGCCAGATCGGCGTCGGCCTGTCGATGTTCGCCAACACGAACGCCGACCGCATCTGCCGGAGCGTGAACGCCGAGGGCAGCACGCCGCAGCGCCAGGAACTGATGGCGGTGCGACTGCGCAACGGTCTCGCGAGCGCCGGCCCGCAGGGCTGGGATGGCCTCGGCCTCCTCGTCAGCGGCGGATACCTCGACCGCTGCGACTGCCTCTACTGCGCAAGCCATCACGGCGAACATCCGTCCGAGCGCTACACCCCCGACTTTGCGCGAACCTCGGTGGGTGCCACCGTCTACGGCAACTACCAGTACGCGGGGCACGTCGGCCCGCGCGGTTCCGAGGGCCAGCCCGGCGAGGCGATCACGATGGATGCGGGGCGCAACGTCCTGCTCCTCACCGATGGCCTGCGCGCGCGTTCGGACTTCAACCACGGCAACGGGCTCAACCGCATGATGGGCGACCTGAGCGTCGAGTTCTGGCATGACGCGCAGGACTCCGTCCGCATGCAGCTGCCGGAACTTCCCGTGACGGTGGCAACGGTCGACAGCTGCGCCACCTACGAGAGCATCTGGGCGCAGCTGACCGGCATCGATCCCGCGCCCTGATCACGGGGCCGGACCGGGGGACCGCAACACAACGAAATCACCGCCGTTTCAGCGCTTCGGCTGCACCGGGCGAACGACGCCCTGCTGCGCGCGGTGCTCGCCGAGCGCCAGGTCGACGGTGCGGTACCCACGCCATTCCAGGGTCGGCGACACCAGCATCGCATCGATGCGCAGGATCGGCCAGGGCCGCCAGTACGTGCACATCCATCCTGCCGAACGCCACGGCGGCGCGGCACGCAGTCCCGGCGCCACGGCATCGAAGACCACGCTCGAGGGGGTGCAGTTGAAGTCCCCCACCACCATGTCGGGCGGGGCGTCGATGTCTGCCTCGTGAAGCATCGCGGACGCCTTTGCGGCGATGTCCCCGCGCGCGAGCGTCAGCGACGACGGCAGGTCGCCGATCAGGATCCGCACGGGCTCGCCGCTCGGCGCACGCACGACGAGCCATGCGAACCACAGGTCGGCGTTGCGTCCCATCGACGCGCGCGCCAGCATCCGGAACTCGACCACGCGGAGCCGCGTGACGATGCCGACCGGGCCAAGGTCGAACGCACGCATGTCCGCTGGCATCCAGTCGGCGCGCAGCACCGGCCGGAACATGGAGCCTGGATTGGAGACGATCGACAGGTCGCCGAGCACGGGCGCAAGCGCCTGCGCCCGGTCGAGGGCCTCTTCGCCGGGCCAGTGCGCGTTCCAGTGACTGACCACGATGTCGCCCTGCTCCGCCGCAGGCATGGCAAAGGCCCAGCCCACGTCGTGCATGAGGCATCGGCCGCCCGACCAGAGCGCGACCGAGCACGCCGCGAGCGCAGGCCACGAAGCGCGACGCATGCCGAAACGCCACTTCCAGATGATGAGCGTGGCGAGCGCAGCAGCTGCCGCCACGCCCCACGAAGGCACCCAGAACAGCCACTCGCTCCACAGCCAGCGGTCGCGGAACAACTGGCCCGCCGCGTAAGCGATGCAGCCAAGCAAGACCGCGATTCCAACCCAGGGAACGCGCCGCGCGGAACCCGCAGGCGCACCACGTCCCCGGTGCCCCCGCCGACTCACGCCCGCACGCCCCCTGCAAGTTCCGCGGTGGCGGGCAGCACGCGCTCGTCGAGGCCGCGCAGCGCGCAGATCACGCCGATGTTCGCCGCCAGCGAGTCGCCGTGCGAGAAGTCGAGCGGCCGACCAAGCGCATCGCTCACGCCGGCGCCGGCCTCCTCCGCGATGAACGTGCCGGACGCGTGGTCCCAGATGCTCTCGCGGTGACCGGGCGAGCGCGGCATGCGGATCACCAGGTCCGAGTCGCCGCGCGCAAGCAGCGCATACTTGCACTGGCTGTCCATGCGCTGGCTGGTGTACGGGCCGAGCGAGGCGATGTGCGGCTCGAGCCCCGACGGCGCAGCGGTGCGTCCGCGGTTGAGCGAACGCGCCCAACGCAGCGAGCCACCGGCCCACGGCGCGAGCGCCAGCTGCGCGGACACGGTTCCATCGGCATTGCACTCGTACGCACCGCGGCCGAGCGCAGCCGCGTAGATCACCCCCGGTCCGCCGAGGTGCAGGTCGAGGTCACCGCGCGGACCCATGCGCGGGCAGCCGAGGATGCCCACGGTGGTTCGCGCGCCCTCGATCCGCGCCAGGCACACCGAGCACTGCATGCCGAGGAGGAAGCCCTTGGTTCCGTCGATCGGGTCGATGGTCCAGTACGGCTCGCCGGCGCGCGGCTCGTCGCCGTCGATCGCGCGCAGCGCATCGGCGCGCGTGCGCCAGCCGAGGATGCCGCGCACGGCGTCCACCACCAGCCGCTCCACGTCGGGGCGGCCGGCCGTCGCCAGCGCATCGGCATGCTCCTCGCCGACGAGCGGCACGCGTCCGTCCGGGCTGCGCTGCCGGAGGCCGGCAAGCACCAGGGCCTGGATCACGTAGTCCGCCGCGGTCACGGGAGAGCCGTCACCCTTCTCGATCGGCGGGACCGCCGCGAGCGTCTCACCGAGGAGGCGCACCATCGGGAGCGCCGGCACCACGGCGGCGATCGCCGTCGCCAGGTGGTCGGGTCCGGGGCCGGGGGACGGGAAACTCGCGCGCGGGGAAGGGTGCATGGCAGGTCGAGGATCGTAGGGCGAGCCCCACGCAATCCTGCAGGGGTCCGCGGGGGAAACACCCCGATTCCCGCGCCCGGAACCCCCCGCTGCCAGAACGGCAGATCGGCAGCAGCCCCGCGCCGGAAGGACAGCGGAAAGCCCCCCGAAACCCCCCGGCGGGCCGCCCTCGGATTGGCACACTGGTTGCATTCCTTCCTTGCGTCCGGGGCTCCCAACACGAACCAGACCCAACGAAAGGGAACCAACACACCATGTCCAGCACCAAGTCCACCATCATCGGCATCGACCTCGGCACCACCAACAGCGTGGTCGCCGTCCTTGAAGGCACGCAGCCCAAGGTCATCATCAACTCCCTCGGCGGCCGCACCACCCCCTCGGTGGTCGGCTTCACCGAGAAGGGCGAGCGCCTCGTCGGCCAGCCCGCCAAGCACCAGCAGATCACCAATCCGCAGAACACCGTCTTCAGCATCAAGCGCTTCATGGGCCGCCGCCACAGCGAGGTGGGCCACGAGGAGAAGTTGGTGCCGTACGCCGTCAAGGGCGGCAGCGACGAGCTGGTGAAGGTGGACATCCGCGGCAAGCAGTACACGCCGCCGGAGATCTCGGCCATGATCCTCGGCGACCTCAAGCGCCAGGCCGAGGACTACCTGGGCGAGCCCGTCACGCGCGCGGTCATCACCGTGCCCGCGTACTTCAACGACGCGCAGCGCCAGGCCACCAAGGACGCGGGCGAGATCGCCGGCCTCAAGGTCGAGCGCATCATCAACGAGCCCACGGCCGCGGCACTCGCCTACGGCCTCGAGAACAAGAAGAACGCCAAGATCGCGGTCTTCGATCTCGGCGGCGGCACCTTCGACGTCTCCATCATGGACATCGGCGAAGGCGTCTTCGAGGTGCTCAGCACCAACGGCGACGGCCACCTCGGCGGCGACGACTTCGACCAGAAGATCATCGACTTCCTGGCCGAGGAGTTCCGCAAGAAGGAAGGCATCGACGTCCGCAAGGACCCGATGGCCCTGCAGCGCCTGAAGGAGGCCGCCGAGAAGGCGAAGATCGAGCTCTCGACGCAGGTCGAGTCCGCCGTCAACCTGCCCTTCATCACCGCGGACCAGAATGGCCCGAAGCACCTGCAGGTCACGATCACCCGCGCCAAGTTCGAGGAGCTCTGCAAGGACCTCTTCGAGCGCCTGGCCGGGCCGTGCGAGAAGGCGCTGGCCGATGCCAAGCTCAAGCCGAGCGACATCGGCGAGGTGGTGATGGTCGGCGGCTCCATCCGCATCCCCAAGGTGCAGGAGCTCGCCAAGAAGATCTTCCACACGGACAACCTCGACAAGAGCATCAACCCCGACGAGGTCGTCGCCATCGGCGCGGCCATCCAGGGCGGCGTGCTCGTGGGCGACGTGAAGAACGTGGTGCTGCTCGACGTCACCCCGCTCTCGCTGGGCGTCGAGACGCTCGGCGGCGTGATGACGCGCCTCATCGAGCGCAACAGCACCATCCCGACCTCCAAGAAGGAGATCTTCTCCACCGCGCAGGACAACCAGAACGCCGTGACCATCGTGGTCCTGCAGGGCGAGCGCCAGATGGCCGCGGACAACCGCGTCCTGGGACGCTTCGACCTCACCGGCATCAGCGCCGCACCGCGCGGCGTGCCGCAGGTCGAGGTGGAGTTCTCCATCGACGCCAACGGCATCCTGAACGTCTCCGCCACGGACAAGGCCACCAGCAAGAAGCAGGAGATCAAGATCACCGGCTCGAGCGGCCTCTCCAAGGACGAGGTGGAGCGCATGCGCAAGGACGCCGAGGCCCACGAGGCCGAGGACAAGAAGCGCCGCGAGCTCATCGACACGAAGAACCGTGCCGAGCAGGTGGCCTACCAGGTGAAGAAGCAGCTCGAGGAGCTCGGGGCGAAGGTCCCGACGGAGACCCGCACCAAGATCGAGGGTGCCGTCTCCAACCTCGAGGACAAGCTCAAGGGCGACGACCAGTCGGCCATCGAGGCTGCGCTCAACAACCTGATGAACGCCGCAGGCGAGCTGCAGCAGGCGGCGAGCGCGGCAGGTGCCGCGGGCGCCGGAGCGACCGGCGGCGCCACCGAGGGCGGCGCGAAGAAGGACGACGTCATCGACGCCGAGTACGAGGTCACCGACGACGGGAAGAAGGCGTAAGGCCACCCCCGCCGCAGCGCATCAATGCACGCACGAACCCGCGCGCCCGTCACCGCCCCATGCGGAGACGGGCGCGCGGTCTTATGTGCTTCTGGCGGCGGTCCGCGGATTCACCTAGCCTGACGCCCTTCGACACCGCTCCGCACGGCCTGACGCGCAACGTCGCGCGCCACGCCGACCCGGGCGCAACGTCGCTCACGCCATGCAACGCATCAAAGGCATCGCCGTCAGCCACGGCATCATTGTCGGGCGCGCATTCCTGGTGGGTTCCGCCGAACAGGTGGTCCCGCACCGCACCATCGACGAATCCGAGGTCACCGCGCAGTACGCGCGGCTGCACGCTGCGCTCGCCGCTGCGGGCGCCGAGATCGCGGAACTGAGCGAGCGCACCCGCCGCGAGCTCGGCAACGAGCCGGCCAAGATCTTCGAGTTCCACGCCGGCCTGCTGCGCGACAAGGCGCTGGTGGCCGCGATCGAGCGCCGGATCTCCGGGAACTTCGTCACCGCCGAGCAGGCGGTGGCCGACCAGTTCCGCGTGCTCGTCGACCAGTTCAAGCGCATGGGCAACGAGGTCTTCGAGCAGAAGGCCAACGACATCATCGACCTCGAGCGCCGAGTGCTCGGCCACCTCATGGGCGAGGAGAAGAGCCGCCTCGCGCAGCTCGACGCACCCGCCGTGGTGGTGGCGCACGAACTGACGCCGAGCCAGGCGGCGGCGATGGACCGCTCCAAGGTCATCGCCATCGTCACCGACCTCGGCGGCCGCACCGGGCACACCTCGATCGTGGCGCGCGCGCTCGGCCTGCCCTCGGTGGTCGGCTGCCAGCGCTGCAGCACCGAGGTGGAGGACGGCGACGAGATGATCGTCGACGGCAACGAGGGCGTCGTGATCCTCCGGCCCGATGCCAAGACGCTCGAGGAGTACCGGCGCAAGCAGGAACGTTCGCAGCGCTCGCGCGCGGCGATGCGCGAACTGAGCGGCCTCGAGGCCGTCACCAAGGACGGCCATCGCATCCAGCTGATGGGCAACATCGAGTTCCCCGAGGAGATCGAGGCCGTGCTCGCCAACGGCGGCGACGGCGTCGGGCTCTACCGCACCGAGTTCCTCTGGCTGACGCGGAAGGAACCGCCCACCGAGCAGGACCACATGGACGCGTACCTCCGCGCCATCAAGCTCCTCAAGGGCAAGCCGCTCACCATCCGCACCTGCGACCTCGGCGCCGACAAGTACACGCAGGCGCAGATGGAGGAACCCGAGCGCAACCCCTTCCTGGGCCTGCGCTCCATCCGCCACTCGCTGGCCAACCCCGCCGAGTTCAAGAGCCAGCTCCGTGCCATCCTGCGCGCCAGCGCGCATGGGCCGGTGAAGACCATGTTCCCGCTCGTCTCCAACCTCATGGAGCTGCGGCAGGGCAAGCTCATGATCGCCGACATCGGCGAGGAGCTCGAGGACGAGGGGGTGGCCTTCGACCGCCAGATGCCGGTCGGCGTCATGATCGAGGTGCCCTCCGCGGCCCTCATGGCCCGTACGTTCGCCGCCGAATCGAGCTTTTTCTCCATCGGCACCAACGACCTGGTCCAGTACACGCTGGCGGTCGACCGCGGCAACGAACGGGTGGCCCATCTCTACCAGGCAGCCCATCCGGCGGTTGTTTATCTGGCCAAGTCGGTAGTCCGGGCCGCCCGCAGCGCCCAGATCGACTGCAGCCTCTGCGGCGAGATGGCCGGCGAACCGCTCTACTCCATGTTGCTCTTGGGCATGGGTTTGCGTACACTTTCCATGGTTCCCGACCAGATCCCCGTCGTCAAGAGGGTGATCCGGTCGGTGACGATGGAACAATGCGAACGATTGGCCCGCCGGGTCGGATCGTTCGACTCCGAGCGCCAGGTCGAGACGGCCTTGCGCGACGAGCTCAGGAAACTCGATCCCGAAGTCTTCGGCCACTGGGTGGCTGAATAACGCGGATCAATGCCCGAGGCGCGTGCCACGGGCAGAGCAAGGACAACGGTCAGACCGTCGCTCGAGACGACCGGTCCGCCCCACGGTGCGAAGCGGGACGATGCCCTTCCGGCGTCCTCCCCCGACCTGCGGCGAGGCGGACCAGTACAGCGCTCCACAGACTCCAACGAGGAGCAGGAGCGCACGAGACGGCGGCGACCAGGCGGAACTCACGGTGCACCCCAACGGCCTGTGTCACAAGCATTCGACGGAACGACCGTCGCCCGGAAACGGATCCCACGCGGGACCGCCGGGCGCGCTGTCGATCCCGCCGCGCGCCCGCTGACGCACGCCCGCACCGAAGGTTCCGCCACGAACCGCCGCTTGAAGCGGCAGAGGATTGAACGTGGCAGAAGCCGAGAACAACCAGCACGAAGAGACCGGGAAGCACGAGCCTGCGCATCATGGCGAGGGTCATGGCAAGGGTCATGGCGAGGGTCATGCCGAGGGTCATGCCCAAGCGCACGCCTCGCATGACGACCACGACGACCACGACACGTCGATCGAAGCCGCGGCGTTCGCCTCGCTCGAGGCGCTCGAGAGCGGCGAGGATGCCCCCATCCTCCCGGTCCGGGCCATCGACGACGAGGAAGACGAGTCCGAGGAAGGCGACGAAGAGGCCGAGAACGCCGAGGAATCCGAGGAAGCCGCGGCCGAGGCCGAGGGCGACGAGGACTCCGAGGACGGCGACGACGCCGAGGACGAGGCCGACGAGGGCGCCGAGGCGTCCGATGCCGACGACAGCGACGAGGAAGGCGGCCGCAAGCGCCGTCGCCGCCGCGGTGGCCGTGGCCGCAAGAAGGAGACGCAGCAGACCGGCTCCGTGGGCTCCAAGCGCCGCGCGGTGATGGTGGTCAACGACAACCCGGGCGAGGAGTGCCGCATCGCGCTCCTCGAGGACGGGCGCCTCGAGCAGATCTTCGCCGAGCGCGAGAACACCGCCACCAACGTCGGCAACATCTACAAGGGACGCGTGATGAACGTCGAGCCCGCCATCCAGGCGGCGTTCGTCGACTTCGGCGAGGGCCAGAACGGCTTCCTCCACATCTCCGACCTCCACCCGCAGTACTTCCCCGGCGAGGAGCGCACCGAGCGCGTCGGCAAGAAGATCGCCCGCCGCGACCGTCCGCCCATCCAGGAAGCGCTCAAGCGCGGCCAGGAGGTCATCGTGCAGGTGCTTAAGGAAGGCATCGGCACCAAGGGCCCGACCCTCACGAGCTACATCTCCATCCCGGGGCGCCTCCTCGTGATGATGCCGCAGATGGACAAGGTCGGCGTCAGCCGCAAGGTGGACGACGAGGACCAGCGCCGCGAGATGCGCCGCATCCTCGACAGCCTCGAGCTGCCGGAGGGCTTCGGCTTCATCCTGCGCACGGCCGGCTTCGACCGCACCAAGACCGAATTGCAGCGCGACGCCATCTACCTCCAGCGCCTCTGGGAGGCCATGGAACGCCGCACGAACTCCACGGGCGCGCCGTGCGCGCTCTACACGGAGAGCGACCTCCTGGTGCGCACCATCCGCGACGTGGCCGACGACAGCGTCGAGGCCATCGTGGTGGACAGCGAGAGCGCCTTCACCCGCGCCAAGACCTTCCTGCAGGTGGTGGCGCCCATCAACGCGCCCAAGCTCCTCTTCTACGACCGCGTGGCGCCGATCTTCGACGCCTTCGGCGTGGAGCGCCAGGTGGAGCAGATCCACGCGCGCGAGGTGCCGCTGCCCTCGGGCGGCGCACTGGTGATCGACCAGACCGAGGCGATGGTCGCGATCGACGTGAACAGCGGCAAGAGCCGCAGCGCGCGCGACAGCGAGACCAACGCGTTCAACACCAACAAGGAGGCGGTGGACGAGATCGCCCGCCAGCTCCGTCTGCGCGACCTCGGCGGCATCATCGTCAACGACCTCATCGA
>CAMBSR010000086.1 GCA_945870475.1 Phycisphaera mikurensis NBRC 102666 | reverse complement strand
GCCGGACCGGGATCATCCGGTCCGGCTGCAGGGCCGCATGCGTCGGCTCACTTGCCGGGCCTGTGGCTCGGGGGCTTGATGCCTCCCGGTGGCGGCTTGTTGCGCATCGGCGGAGCGCCAATCGGCCCGGAGGGTCCTTCCCCGCCAGAGGACTCGGTCTGCTCCTGCTTGTGCACGCGCGCGGCGGGTTTGACCGCTTCGTCGGGTTCGGACGCAACCTTGCGGTCGGCGTCCACCACCTTGATCCACTCGGCAATCAGGTTGGTACCGCTGAGCTTGCCCATGATGCCCAAGGGCTGGACGTAGCTCTGGAACAGCTGGCTGGTGACCTTCTTGCCTTCGCCAGCCACCTTGAATGACCAGAGCTGCCCCTCCATGTCGCCGCCCGCGCGGTACACCGCCATCACGTAGGACTTGCCCTCGCGGTTGGTGGTGGTGAGGTCGATGCGGGTGATCGGGGTGCAGGTCTTCTCGAAACCGCTGGCCTTCATGGCGTCGAGCACCGCGACGTCCTCGGGGCTCATCGCACCGCGGACGGCATCGGCCTTCGCCTTGGCGAAGCCGTCGAAGAACTTGAGGACGGCAACGCGCTCCGGATCGGTGGCGGGTGCCTTCTCCTCCGGCAGGCGGATCTTGTCGCTGATGCCCAGCTCCTTCATGAGCTGTGCGATCGGCGTCACCGTGGGAGCCGGCGGCGGCGGTGGCGGCGGGGGCGGCGGCGGTGCGACCGCGACGGGCGCCTCCTCCTCCTGGCCGCACCCTGTCATGGGGGCGACGAGCAGGGCGGCTGCCAGTCCGGCGAGCGCTGCCGTACGAGCGACGAGGCGGAAGGCGTCACGCGGTCGGCTGGGTTGCATGGTCTCGTTGGGGTTGGTCATGGTTGGTCACCTCTGTCGCGCGATCGATCCGTCGCATCAGTCCCTTGAGGACGCTGTTCGGCGCCAGCTCGTGGAAGGTTGCGCCTCCCGCGGCCTTCATGGCGGCGATCAGGTCCGTGCAGGACTGGCTCCATCGTACCGGGGAGACGATCTGCTCCACCAGCAGCTTCTTGAGGGTGGCCGGGTCGTTCCGGTGGTGGCGGACGCCCGTGACGTTGCTCCACACATCCACGCCCAGCGGCTTGAGTTCCACGTGTTCGAGCGCCCGGGCCATGCCCTCGGCCGCGGGGGCCATCAGGGGGCTGTGGAAGGCGCCAGCCACGGCCAGCTTGGCGGCCCGGAGGCCCATGGTGCCGGCCACTTCCACGGCACGGTCGCACGCGGCGACGGAGCCCGAGACCACGATTTGCCCGGGGGCGTTGAAGTTGGCGGGAACGAGCACGTCGCCCTTGGCTGCGGCGGCGCAGAGTTCGTTCGCCTGCGTCTCGTCGGCGCCGATCAGCGCAACCATGCCGCCCTTCGATGCCTCGGCGGCCTGCTGCATGAGGCGACCGCGCGTGGAGACCAGGCGCAGCCCGTCCGCGAAGGTGAATGCGCCCGCGACGCAGAGCGCGGTGTATTCGCCCAGCGAGAGGCCGTTGGCGGCCGCGGTGACGATGGTGGGGTGCTGCTCGATGAGCGCCGCGTGGCACGCGATGCCGGCGGTGAAGAGCGCGGGCTGGCTGACGTCGGTGCGGTTGAGCTCTTCCTGCGGTCCGCTGAAGCAGAATTCGCTGAGGCGGCGCGCCCCGAGGCTCGTGGCCTCGTCGGCGGTGCGGAAGATGTTGGCCGCGGCGGTGCTGTGCTCGGCCCATGCCTGGCCCATGCCGACGACCTGTGCGCCCTGGCCGGGACAGAGGAATACGAAGCCGTTGCTCATGTCGATGCTCCTTTGGTTGCTCGCGGCGCGCGGTCGCGTGATGCCCGGTGCGGCGCGTGTCGTGTCAGGTGTTCCACACGCAGGAGGCCCACGTCACGCCGGCGCCGAAGGCAACCAGGATGATGGGCTTCCCGCTCTCGATCCGGCCCGCCTCGAACAGCTCGTCGAGGCAGATCGGGATGCTCGCCGCGCTGGTGTTGCCGTAGCGGTCGATGTTGATGTAGACGCGCTCGGCGGGAAGCTTCAGCTTCTCGATGGCGCTCTCGATGATTCGCTGGTTCGACTGGTGGCAGATGTAGTGCTGCACGTCGCCGACGGACAGGCCGGTGCGCTCCAGCGCGTCGCGGATCGCTTCCTGGAAGCGCGTCACCGCGAACTTGTAGATCTCGCGGCCGTGCATGCGCAGGTGGCCCAGGCGGATCGGGTTGGCCTCGTCGCCCGCGGGCACGTCGCGGTCGAGCCTGGGGTGGTACAGCGTGCGCCAGAGGCGGCCGTCGCCGTGCATCTCCTGGTACTGGCAGCCCTTCTTCGGGTCGGCATCGGCCACGAACACCGCGGCGCCGGCGCCGTCGCCGAAGATGATCGAGACGGAGCGGTCGCCCCAGTCGACGAGGCGCGTGAGCACCTCGACGCCGATGACCGCGATCTTCTCGGCGCGGCCGCAGCGGATCATGGTGTCCGCCATGTTCATGCCGTAGAGGAAGCCGCTGCATGCGGCGGCAAGGTCGAAGACCGCCGCCTCGCCTGCACCCACGGCCTCGCTGATGCGGGCGGCGGTGGACGGGCAGATCATCTCGCCGCTCACGCTCGCGACGATGATCATGTCGAGTTCGTCGGCCTTCACGCCCGAGCGCTCGAGTGCCTTCAGCAGGGCATCGCGCCCCAGCGAGAAGACCGTCTCGGAGTCGTTGGCCTTGTGGCGCGCGCGGATGCCGGTGCGCTGCGCGATCCACTCGTCGCTCGTGTCGACGATCTTCTCGAGTTCCTTGTTGGTGAGTACGCACGCCGGGACAGCGCGCCCCGTCCCCGCGATCCGCACGCCACGCCCGAAGGGCGCGCTCATGCCTCGACCTGCTCCACGAGCTTGACGGTGGCCAGGCGCGCAACGATCTTCTCGTTGATCTTCGCCTCGGCGAATGCCTTGCCGCGGAGGATCGCGTTCTTGATGGTGCGGTCCTTGCTGGAGCCGTGGCTGATGAGCGACACGCCGTTGACGCCCAGGAGCGGCGCGCCGCCGTACTCGTGGTAGTCGTGCTTGGCGTAGAGGTTCTTGATGACCGACTCGAGGCGCAGCACCAGCTCGGGGTCGGTGGCCAGCACCTCGTGCGCGAGCGCCTTGAAGATGCCGCTGGAAAGGCCCTCGGCGAGCTTGAGCATGACGTTGCCCACGACGCCGTCCGTGATCACCACGTCCGCCTCGCCGTTGAACACGCCGCGGCCCTCGACGAAGCCGGTGAAGTTCAGGTTCTCGAACTGCCGGACCATGTCGCGCGCGTTGCGCATCAGGTCCGTGCCCTTCTGCTCCTCGCCGCCGACGTTCATCAGCGCCACGCGGGGGTTCTTCAGGCCCAGGATCTCGCGCGCGTAGACGTCGCCCATCACGCCGTACTGCGCCAGGTGGCTGGGCTTCGGCTCGATGTTGGCGCCGACGTCGATGAGGACGATCGGGCCGCTGAACGTGGGGATGGTGACGCAGATGCCCGGACGGATCACGCCGGGCAGGCGCCGCATGAAGTACTGGCTGGCGGCGACGCACGCGCCGGTGTTGCCGGCGCTGATCACCACGTCCACGCGGTTCTCCGCGCGGGGGGACGCCATCTGGTTCATCACCACGATGGACGAGTCCTTCTTCGCCTTCATCGCCTCCACCGGAGGCTCGTCCATGCCGATCACCTCGGAGGTGGGCACGATCTCGACGCGGGCGTCCGAGGCGAAGCCGCGCTCGGAGAGGCCATCGCGGATGGTCTCTGCGTCACCCAAGAGGACAAGGCGATCCGACTGCGAAAGCAGCGGGATCGCCTGGATGCATCCCTTGAGGATCTGGTCGGGGGCGTTGTCGCCTCCCATGACATCGACGGCGATGCGCATGAGCTGTTTCGAGCGCGGTTCCGAGGCTTACGCCTCGGGCTGCGCAACCTTCAGCTGCAGGCCGGGACGCACGTAGCCGCAGTCGCGGCACGCGGTGTGCGGGCGCTTGGTGGCGCCGCAGTTCGGGCAGGTGACGGTGTGCGCGGTCTTCAGCGCCTGGTGGGCGCGACGGCGACGCGTACGGCCGGGGGAAGTGCGGAATGCGGGAAGCATGTGCTCTGGACCTCTTGCTGATGCCTGCGTCGTTCCACACCGTTGTGGGTGGAGTGCAGGGGGGGTGATCGTAGCCGAAACCATGGGGAAGGTGCAAGAGTGTTGTTGTCGATCGCCGGGCGTTGCGCTGTTTCCGGTAATCTTGCGCGCCTGATGTCCTCCTATGAACTGTTCACCGATGGTGCGTGCTCCGGAAACCCTGGTCCGGGCGGTTGGGGCTTCATTCTGCGTGGCGGCGGTGCCGCGGAGCGCGAGGAGAGCGGGGGAGAGCCCTCCACTACAAACAACCGCATGGAGCTCACGGCGGTGATCCGTGGCCTCGATGAGCTTGCCGACGGCTCCACGGTGGTGGTCACCACGGACAGCGAATACTGCGTGAAGGGCCTGAACGAGTGGATGGACGGCTGGAAGAAGCGCGGCTGGCGCAAGGCCGATCGTTCGCCGGTCATGAACCGCGACCTGTGGGAGCAGCTCGATGCGCATCGCTCGCGCCTGCGGCTGCGCGCCCAGTGGATTCGGGGCCACAACGAGCATCCGGAGAACGAGCGCTGCGATCGCTTGGCCGTGGCGGCCATCGATCAGGTGCGCCGCTCCGGGGCGAGCGTGCGAGTGCATGGCGCGTCGCGTGGCTCATAACTGGCGTTGTGAACATCGGTTGTCATCGATGGGTGGGTTGCGGCGAACGGCCGTTGCGGCTATCGTTGCCCCTTCCCCCTAACGGAACCAACGCAGCACCATGCCCACGATTAATCAGCTCGTTCGCAAGCCCCGCCGCTCCCCGGACGCGAAGTCGAAGGTCAAGGACCTCGCCGCGTGCCCGCAGAAGCGCGGCGTCTGCCTCCAGGTGAAGACCGTCACCCCGAAGAAGCCGAACTCGGCGCTCCGCAAGGTGGCGCGTGTTCGTCTCTCCAACGGCAAGGAAGTCACCGCCTACATCGGCGGCGAAGGCCACAACCTGCAGGAGCACTCGATCGTGCTCGTGCGCGGTGGCCGCGTGCGTGACCTTCCGGGCGTTCGCTACCACATCGTCCGCGGCACCCTCGACTGCCTCGGCGTCGAAGGCCGCAAGAAGGGCCGCTCGCAGTACGGCGTCAAGAAGAAGGCCGCCGCTGCCGCGAAGAAGAAGTAATCGCATGCACCTTGGTGGCGGGATGTTCCCGCGCACCGTTTCACCACATCACGGCGAGTAATCCCGCCCAGTCACCCACGGACGAATGTCCCGGGTGGGATGAAGAAACCGGCACGAGCCGGAATCGCCAGAGGAGTCACCGATGCCGAAGAAGTTCACCGCCAGCGAAACGCAGCTCCAGCCCGACCCCCGTTACCAGGACAAGGTCGTCTCGAAGTTCATCAACTGCATCATGCGCGGCGGCCGCAAGGGTCCCGCCACGCGCGTGGTGTACGACGCGTTCGATGAGATCCAGTCCCGCCTGGACAAGGACAAGAGCGAGGCCCTCCCCAAGACGGCCATCGAGCTGTTCCAGAAGGCCTGCGACAACGTTCGCCCGGTCGTCGAAGTGCGCTCCAAGCGCGTCGGCGGCGCCAACTACCAGGTGCCGATGCAGCTCAACCGCCGCCGTCAGCAGAGCCTGACCTTCCGCTGGATCATCGAAGCGATCCGCGAAGAGCGCGGCCGTCCGATGCACCTGCGCCTGGCCAAGGAACTCATGGACGCTGCCAAGAACGAAGGCAAGGCCGTGACGACCAAGGAAAACACCCACCGCATGGCCGACGCCAACAAGGCGTTCGCCCACTTTGCGTGGTGAGTGGGGCCTGGTGAGCCCAGCGCTCGCCGCCTGATCCGAGATTTCCCGAAGCGTCGGCCCCGTGCCGACGCTTCGGTGTTTTTGCGGCGCTTCGTGGGCTTCGCTCCTCCATCTATCGTGATGTCGTGAGCGATCCCCGCCCCGATCCACGCGCGAGGCACCACCGGCAGATGATCCTGCTGGGGTTCGGCGTCGCTGCGCAGGAGCGGCTTGCGGGTGCGCGCGCGCTGGTGGTGGGTTGCGGCGCGCTTGGCTGCGCGGCGGTGGACCTGCTGGCGCGCGCCGGCGTGGGCACGCTGACGCTCGTCGACCGCGACGTGGTGGAGCTCACGAACCTCCAGCGGCAATCGCTCTACGTGGATGCCGATGCGCGTGCGGGCGTGCCGAAGGCAGAGGCCGCCAAGCGGCGCGTACTGGCCATCGATCCGGCGCTGCGCGTCCATGCGTGCATGGAGCATCTTTCGGCGGAGAACGCCGAGGAATTCGTGCGCGACTGCGACGTGGTGGTGGACGGGCTCGACAACTACCGCACGCGCTACCTGCTCAATGATGCTGCGGTGAAACTGGGCAAGCCGTTCATCCACGCGGGTGCGGTGGCGATGCGCGGGACGTCGATGCCGGTGCTTGCGGGCGTTGCCGATTCGCTCGGCGTTGCGCGCGCCGATGCGCCGTGCCTGCGATGCGTGTTCCCGGAGCTTCCGCCGGCGGGCGAGGGCGAGACGTGCGACACGGCGGGCGTGTTCGGCCCCGCGGTGGCCGTGGTGGGCGCGCACGCGGCGGGGCAGGCGATCAAGCTCCTGGCGGGGCGTGCGGACCTGCTCGATCGCTCGTTCTGGTCGGTGGACATGGAGCACAACCGCACGGTGCGCATGCCGCTTGCCGGCGCGGCGCGCGCGGAGTGCCCGTGCTGCGGCGCGCGACGGTTCGAATTCCTGGAAGACGAGGCCGACGGCCGCTGCACCGTGCTCTGTGGCCGCAACGCCGTGCAGGTGCGGCCGGCCGCGGCGGCGCGCATCGACCTCGTGCGGCTCCAGTCGCGGTTGGCGTCACTCGGGAAATTTGCGATCACCGACGGTTTGCTGGTCGGCGCGCTCGAAGGCTCGTTCGAGCTTTCCGTGTTCCCCGACGGCCGCGCGATCGTGCGCGGCACCACGGACCTGGTGGCCGCGCAGGGCGTCTACGACCGCTGCGTGGGGGAATGAACGCCGGAACGCGAAACGTGCCGCGGCACGCAAGTTCCCATTTCCCGCGGAAAGAGGAACATGCGCGCCGGGGCGAATTTACAATCCGCGTCCCATGCCATACGCCCACTACGCCCTCTCCGGCCTGAACATCGGCCTCGGCTACGCCGACGTCCTCACCAAGTCCATCCCCGCCGACAAGTTCGCGCACTTCCCCGCGAAGGACGTGGTCTGCCCCGCCTTCTACATGGCGCACCTGTCGCTCTACCCGCATCGCGCGCTCGGCATGCTCGGCCGCGCCGACCTGGTCGTGCCGAACCCCGCTGGCTGGGATGACCGCTTCAAGGCCGGCGTCACCGCCGAGCCCGGCGACTATCCGTCGAAGGACGCGATCATGGCGCACTTCACCGCCGGCTACCAGGCGGTGGCGAAGGCGCTCGAGACCGCACCGGACTCCGTCTTCGCCGAGGAGAACCCCGCCGAGGGCCGCTTCAAGGAGATGTTCCCGCAGAAGGGTGGCGCCATCACCTTCCTCTGCGTCGGCCACATGCAGATGCACCTGGGGCAGATCAGCACCTGGCGCCGCGTGATGGGGCTCGGGAGCGCAATGTGAACCTGGCCGCGCGTCCACGCAGTTCCGGGATGCGTGATTCGCTGCGTTGCCTTGCATGCGTGATGGTGGCGGCGTTTGCCGTCACGCTGTCGCTTGCCTCGCGAGCGGCCGCGGGCGGGGCGGGCCTCAACCACGCCCCCGACGAAATCGGCCTGTGGCCGGCGGCGGACGTGCTGGAATCGCTGCGGCGCGCGCATGCAACCTTGCCCAGCGAACGCGCGCTCGATGCGTGGCAGCGCTACGTCCTGGCCTGGCGCGCAGCGTGTGAGGCAATCGGTCCCGAGCGCAACAGCGTGCAGCGCTCGCAGCAGCAGCGCGGGTACCGCGTCTACGAGCCCGATGACTCGTATGCGGCGCGCCAGGCGCTTGACCGCCATGCCATGCAGCTTGAGGAGCAGCTGGAAGCCGAGCTCCTCTCGTCGCTCGCCGAGGCCTCGTCGCCCGAGGGACAGGCGGCCATCGAATCGGTGCGTCGCGAGCGACGGCTGGGCCGCGTGCTGGCACAGGCCGAGGGCGTGGCATACGGCATCGGCCTCGAAACCCTGCACCTGGAGAATGCGCTCGCCGACGCCTTGCGCAGCCGCCCCGCAGACTGCGCCGCCGCGCTTGCGGCGCTCGAGCGCACCCGCGACGAGCGGATCGCCGCCGCCACGGCGCTGGTGGCCGCCGCCGCGGCAGGCGATCGCGCCGAGCGTGCGTTCTGGGTGGCGAACGGCTTGCACCTCCTGACGGCCGAGGACTGGATGGCCATCGATGCACGCATGGCGGAACGTGCGGAGACCAGCGAACCCCCGGATGCGCCGGATTCCACGGCCCCCGTGGCCCCTGCACACCCGGTCGATGCAGCGCAGGTCGCTGCGGACGACCGCATCATGGCGGCCTTCGAGCAGACCTCGCGCGTGAGCCACCGGCCCGTACGGCGGGCCAACGCCGACATGCTCGAGGTGCAGTGGAAATCCCTGCATGCCGTGATGGATGCCATTGCGCCGGACGCGCGGCTCGCGGTCGCTCGCGTTGCCTGGCGTGCCACCGACGATTCCGGCAACATGCGTCCCGCCGCGATGGGCATCATCGTCTCGATGTGCCAGCCCGGCGTCGATCCCACCTGCGCAGCGTGCCTGCGTGCTTCGCTCCCGGTGTGGCGTCGGGAGTGGCCGGAGCTGTTCCTGCGCACGGGCGACACCGGGGTCCGCTCGGTGGCCGCGGCGTTGCGGCACGTTTCCGATGCTGATTCCCGGGATTCCGACGACGACGGCCTCGAGGGGTACTCCCAGG
>CAMBSR010000085.1 GCA_945870475.1 Phycisphaera mikurensis NBRC 102666 | reverse complement strand
AGCGAGCACGGGATCCCTGGCCCGCGGCGTCGCCAACCGCGAAGTCCGGCAGCTGCGGTATTGAATAGTCCCGGGTGCCGCCCGGACGAGCGGTTGTCGTCGAGGCCGAGCGCAGCCGGGTGGAGCGAGGCCGTCCGCGGGACAGGGGTCCCGCGCACAGCGGAGGGTGCGGTGGAACTTCGAACGGACCACATGAACATGCGACACGACGGCAACCTGCGTGCCATAAGTGCCTGCCCCCACCCGGATTAATTCTGCCAATTCCGCGACCTCCGTCCGGCCCGGTGTCCCGCGAGGGTCGTATCGATTCCGTGTGTGGAAAGCCCTCACGGGCTCATTACGGCAAAGGAAGACAATGATCCGAAAGCATGCGCTTGCGTCGATCGCGTCGCTCATCTGTGCCCTTCCCGCCTTCGGCGGAAACTTCACCTTCACGAACCAATGGTCAGGCGGCGGACAAGGAACGTTCGCCGCAACCAATGACACCGGCCAGCCGCTCACGGGCTGGACGATCGAGTTCGACTGGAACGCAGACATCACCAGTGCCTGGGACGGCGTGGTCCAGAGCCATGTGGGCACGCACTACGTGGTGCGCAACGCCGAATACAACGCCGCCGTGGCCGCGGGAGCGTCGATCTCCTTCGGCTGCGTGGCGAACTTCGCGGTTGCCGGCACCCTGCCCTCCAACATCGTGTTCAGCGGTGCAGGGAGCGGCGGGTCAGGTGGCGGCACCGGCGGCGGCACCGGCGGTGGTGGCTCGGGAGGCGGCGGCACGGGCCCGGCCCCCACGATGAGCATCGCGGACGCGACCATCGTCGTCGCGCCCGCGGGCAATGCGCCCGCGAACGCCTGGCTCTCCACCTCGGGCAACCAGATCGTGGACGCAAGCGGCGCGGCCGTGCGCATCACCGGCGTCAACTGGTTCGGCTTCGAGACGGGGAACAAGGTGCTGCACGGACTCTGGACCCGCGGCTACAAGTCCATGCTCGACCAGGTCAAGCAGCTCGGCTTCAACACGCTGCGCCTGCCGTTCTCCAACGAGATGCTGCGGGCCGGCGCCGCCACCAACAGCATCAACTACGCGCAGAACCCGGACCTGCAGGGACTCACGCCGCTCCAGTGCATGGACAAGGTGATCGACTACTGCGGCCAGATCGGGCTGCGGGTGATCCTCGACCGCCACTCCGCCAAGGCCGACAACTACCTCTCCGAGGACGTCTGGTACGTCCCGGGCGACTCGTACCACAACGAGCAGCGCTGGATCCAGGACTGGGTGATGCTTGCACAGCGATATGCCGGCAACACCACGGTGATCGGCGCCGACCTCTTCAACGAGCCGAAGCGCAGCGCCAGCTGGGGCAACTCCAATCCGGCCACGGACTGGAACAAGGCCGCGGAACGGTGCGGAAACGCCATCCTGGCGGCCAACGCCAACTGGCTCATCATCGTCGAGGGCACGGAGGCCTACAACGGCCAGACCACCTGGTGGGGCGGCAACCTGAAGGGCGTTGCGCAGTACCCGGTGGTGCTGAACGTCGCCAACAAGCTCGTCTACTCGATGCACGAGTACCCCAAGAGCGTGTTCGCGCAGACCTGGTTCAGCGACCCGGCGTACCCCAACAACATGGATGACGTCTGGAACGTGCACTGGGGCTACATCTTCAAGGCCCAGACCGCACCGCTCTTCATGGGCGAGTTCGGCAGCAAGCTCGAGACCGTCTCCGACCAGCAGTGGCTCGACAAGCTCACCGACTACGTCGACGGCGACCTCGACCTGAACGGCACGCGCGACATCCCCGCCTCGCAGCGCGGCATGAGCTGGACCTACTGGAGCCTCAACCCCAACAGCGGCGACACCGGCGGCATCCTGAAGGACGACTGGACCACGGTCGACACCGTCAAGATGTCCTACATCCAGGCGAGCCTGGCACCGCAGATCGGATCGGGAGCGGCCGCCTCGCAGCGGATCAGCTTCCCGGTCACGCTCTCCGCGGCGGCCCCGGCGGCGGTCAGCGTGGCATGGCGCACCGTGGACGGCACCGCCGTCGCGGGCTCCAACTACGTGGCCGGCGCCGGCACGGTGTCGATCGCGCCCGGCCAGTCGGCCGGCAACGTCTCGGTGGTGGTGCCGGCGCAGTCCATCAGCGGCTCGAAGCAGTTCTCCGTGCTGCTCTCGAACGTGTCGGGCGCCACGCTGGCACGTGACACTGCGGTGGGCACCATCACGGCCTGCCGTGCGGATGTCAGCCACGACGGCAACGTGGACGGCGCGGACCTCGCCACGCTCCTCGGGGCGTGGGGTGCATGCGACGGCTGCGAATCCGACCTCAACGGCGACGGTGCCGTGAACGGTGCGGACATCGCGGTGGTCCTCGGTGCATGGGGCCAATGCCAGTGACGAATGCCGCGCCCACCCGGGCGCGGAATGCATGAAGAGCCGCGGCCCCTGGGATTCGTCCCGGGGGCCGCGCTACTTCCCGATCCACCATTCGCGCTCCGGCGCGGCATCGCACCAGCGCGTCATGTCGCGCAGCGCGTCCACCTGCAGCAGCTCCACGGCGCCGTCGACGGTGCCGGTCACGGCCTCGTCGCCATGGCGTGCGCTCACGTTCAGGAAGCTCGCCGAGTCCGCGGGGTCGTACTCCGCCGCCCAGCGCACCGTGGGCGTGTTGAGCCACGGCGCATCCACGCGGAAGTAGCCCTCGTTGAGCGAGCCATCCGCGGTGGCCCCGGTGCGCGACGAGACGAACACCATCGTCTGCTGCGGGCGCGTGGCCATGGAGAGCCGCGTCACGCAGTAGCGGGCAAACGGATTCGTGGCCCCGTTCGGAAGCACCGTGTCGCTCGGGAAGCGCAGATCGTCACCACCCACGAAGGCGCTGTTCATCCCGAAGCTCGGGTAGAGCGACGCAAAGTAGAAGTACTGCGACCGGTCCCCGGCCTGGAGCTTGGCCAGCGTCTCCGCGTTGGCGCCCACGTAGAGCCGGCGGAAGTCCTGGTCGAGCCACGGCGCCAGGCGCCACGGCCAGCGCTTGGAAACCTCGGCGTCGCCGCCGTAGACGTCCGCGGGAATCGCCTGGCCGTTCTCGTCGCGGATCTGAAATCCGGCCTTGTAGCCAGGAAGGACGAACCCCTGCTGCTCGGTGGCGTAGGAGGTCCACGCCACGAGCACTGCCCGCAGGGCAGCGACCTCGCGCATGCGTGCCGCGCTTCGGCGGGCCCCCATCGCGACCGGCACGATGATGGCGACCAGGACGCCGATAATGGCGAGGACAACCACCAATTCGACCAGCGTGAACCCACCCCGCCGCGCCAACGGCACGAACCCGGCACGGCGCGCCGTCCCGAGCTTCCGTTCCATGGCATAGTGAGTGGACGAAGACATGCGTGCTGCATAGTATTCGACCCCCCCCTCCCACCATGCAGATCCGTCCCACCATGCAGATCCGTCCCACCATTGCCCTTGCCGCCGCCGCGTGCACCGCGTGGCTCCTGGCCCCGGCCTGCGCCGCGGGCACCATCAACGCCAGCTTCCCCGCGCCGGCGCTCGACCGCTGGATGTACCCGTTCAACTCGACGCCCGGCACGCGCCCGGTGATCAGCACCTTCGGCAGTACGCCCGGCGCCACCGACTTCGACAGCCGCGATGGCCAGATGCTGGTGCGCTTCGACACCGCCGCACAGGTGCCCACGGGCCAGGGCACCGCGCTCACCGTCACGCGCGCCACGCTCACGGTGGAGGTGGCGAACGACCTGGTGTTCCCCTACGACAACACGCCGGACCCGTGGCAGTGCTTCGTGGCCGCCAGCGATCCCGCATGGCAGGCCGACGCCGATGCCGGCCAGCCGCTCGAGTGCTTCGGCGTCGGCTTCCGCAACGGATGGACGCTGGCCTCGTTCCAGGAGACGTCGCCCTACACCTCGGGCGGCGCCAGCTTCCTCGCCCCCGGCGTGCGCAACGCCTATGCCGCGGGCTTCGATGCTTCCAACAACCTGATCGACATCTCGCAGAGCGCGCGCCAGCGCTTCGATGCCACGGCGTGGGCCACCGGCACGATCACGGGCCTCGCACCCGGATCGCTCGTCCCCGCGGGCTCGCAGGTGCGCTTTGACCTCAACGTGGCCGACCCGAACATCCAGGCCTACCTGCGCAGCGGGATCAATGACGGCCGCGTGATGCTGGCGGTTTCCAGCCTCACGTTCGTGCAGCAGCAAAGCGGCAATTTCCCGGCCTTCATCGCCAAGGAGAATGTCTACGTGCAGCTCGGGCTCGCAAGCCCCGCGCGCCTGGAGCTGGACGTGCAGGACGGCCCCGCGTGCCGGCTCGGCGACCTCAACTGCGACGGCCGCGTCAACGGCGCGGACCTCGGCATCATGCTCGGCGACTGGGGCACGAGCGGGCCAAGCGACCTCAACGGCGACCACGTGGTCGATGGGTCGGACCTCGGCATCATGCTCGGTGAATGGGGCTGAACCGCGCCCGGCTCAGCAGGAGGCAGTGCGCGACTGCGCGTTCTCGGCAAGCGCCTCGACGAACGCACGCTGCGCGGCGCGCACCGTGGCTTCGGCGCTCTCGATGAGGTCGCGGACGATCTTCTCGGGAAGGTTCATGCGCGCGGCGATCGCGCCGCTTGCAAGGCCATCACGGTGACGCAGGCGCAAGGCCATGCGCTCGTGATGCGAGAGCAGCTCGACGACCTGCGCAATGAAGCCATCGCTCGAATCGAGCGCATCGCGCATGGACACGCTGCGAGAACCAACGGCACGACGCGCCCGACTCGCAGGCCGTTCAGCCGGGTGCGGGGCAACTTCGTGATGGGGGGCGTCTGCCAACAATGCTGTCATGACTGTCATGGGTTCTGCCATTGGCGTGCACTCCTTTGCACTGCTTCGGCTCGAACTGCTGCCTCGGAACCTGGCTCAACCCTCAACATCCTGACGAGGCGCTCGCGCGAGCGCGCTGCCGACGCCGGGTTCCGTGAACGTAATGTTAACACCGAATCAGGCTGCTGCAGGTAAGGCCTCGATTTTATTCGCAAGATTGTCCCAGGAGTCGCGGAAGCCGTTGGCACCCACCAGCGGTCCGAAGGCAGCGACGATCAGCGGATCGAACTGCGCGCCCGACTGCGCCTCGAGCTCGAAGAATGCGGCTTCCAGGCTGATTGCCGGGCGATACGCGCGCACCGAGGTCATGGCGTCCAGCGCATCGGCCACCGACACCACGCGGGCGTGCAGCGGGATGTCGGTGCCCACCATGCCATCGGGATAGCCGAGGCCGTCCCAACGCTCGTGGTGCCAACGGGCCGTGGAAGCGGCAAAGGCCAGCACCGGGATCCGGCGCAGGATGGTGCCTCCGTAGACGGTGTGACGACGGACGGTCGAGGCCTCGGCAACGGTCAGCGGACCGGCCTTGCGGAGAATCTCGGTGGGAACGAGGATCTTGCCCACGTCGTGGAGCAGCGCGGCAATGCGAAGCTGACGCAGTTCCGCGGCATCCATCCCGATCGAGGATCCAAGCATGGTGGCGAGCGCGGCCACGCGCACGGCATGGCCCGCCTGCGAGGGATCGGCCGCGTCCACCTGCGAGACCAGCTCGCCGACCAGCGTCGAGAGCGGGCACTCGGTCACGGGCGCCGGCACGGTCTGCGCCGCCACATCGCGCGGTTCCGCCATGAACCAGGCGGAGCCGGTGAGCTTGCGCTCGGTGGCCGAATCGAAGGCGTCGAACTTCGGAGCGATCTCGGGGCGACACTGCGGCTTCGGGGTCTTCATCTGTGGGTTCCTTGTTCAGCGCGGCACACGGCCGCGCCGATGGCATCGGCGCACCCGGGAGGCGACTGAAGCGCAGGGCAGCAAATTCCCCCGATTTCCCCACCCGGATCCGAGAACTGCGCCCGCTGGGGCGCGCAAACGGCCATCGGGCTAGACTTGGCCCCCCATGCGGATCGCGGCCGTTCCAATCTGCAGGCCACCCAAGGCGCGCGCCGTCGAAGTGGCCTGCGCGCCAGACCTCGCGGGCGATCTCTCCGCGCTGCCTGCCACCAACTTCGCGCACATCCTCGGCGGCGCCACCGGCGGGCCGGCCGTGCGCCAGGCGCTCGATGCGCTGTTCACGCTGGGCGCGCTCGCGGTGGATGCCGAGCCGCGCATGTACGTCTATCGCGCGGCGCACTCCGGCAAGCGCTGGATGGGCCTCGCATGCGCCGTTGACACGCGCGACCTGGTGCACCTCTTTCCCAACGCCGCCAGCGACGAGGAAATCGCCGCAGCGCAGGCCGACCTGGCCACGGTGGAGGCGCAGCTGGTGCCCGGGCTGGTGACGATCGATTCGTCCCCGGAACTCTCCTACCTCTACGTCTGCGATACCAACGAACGCCCGGCGTACCACTTCGTGTCTGCCACCGATGGCTCCACGCACAGCGCGTGGGAAGTGCAGAACCCGCAGGCGTACCTCCCGGTCCTTGCTGAACTTGCGGCCGACGAGATCCGCTCCGGCGGCGCGCAGATCGCGGCCGCGCACCAGGCGGGCTCGATGCCGTGGGTGATCCTCACGGCGGACCGCGAGCATGCCGCAGCCACCGGGCCGCTCTCGCCGCGCTGCGGGCTGTTCGTGCTGCGCCCCGCGAAGCAGTGAGCGCGACCATCGCGTGACTACACTTCTGCCATGACAGCGTTCGCCTCCCCCGGCCCGTCTGCAGGAAACCTCGCCGGACCCGCCAAGGTCCTCGTCTGCGACCCGCTCGCCAAGAGCGGGCTCGACGCGCTGCGCGGCCTCGGCTGCACGGTGATGAACGACCCGGAACTCTCCGAGTCCACCCTGGCGCGCGCCGTCAAGGACACCGGGCCCGACGTCCTGATCACCGGCACCACCGGCATCACGGCGGAAGTCATCGAGGCAAGCCCGCGCCTGGCCATGATCGTGGTGGCCGGCACCAGCACCGACCACGTGGATGTCGCCGCCGCCAGCCGCCGCGGCATCTTCGTTGCCAACTGCCCGGGCCGCAACGCCACCGCCGTGGCCGAACTGGTCTGGGCGCTCATCCTCTCCTGCGACCGCCGCATCCCGGAACAGGCCGCAGCGCTCCGCGCCGGTCACTGGAAGCAGCGCGAGTTCGCGCAGGCCGCGGGCCTCCACGGCCGCACGCTCGGGATCGTGGGCCTCGGGCAGGTGGGCCAGGAAGTGGCAGGCATCGGCCGCGCCTTCGGCATGGACGTGATCGCCTGGAGCCGCAATCTCACCGAGGAGAAGGCCCTCGAGTACGGCTGCGGCTACTGCGCCAACCTCATCAACCTGGCGAAGCTCAGCGACGTGGTGAGCATCAGCGTCGGCGGCGGCGAGGACACCGACAACCTGATCAACGAGAAGTTCCTCTCCGCGCTGAAGCCGGGCGCCATCCTCGTGAACACCAGCCGCGGCGGCGTGGTGGACCAGGTGGCACTCACGAACGCCGTGCGCACGCGCGGGCTGCGCGCCGGCCTCGACGTCTGGGCCAACGAGCCGGACGGCGTGGAAGGCACGTTCGCCGACGCGCTGGTGCACGAGCCGCACGTCATCGGCACGCACCACGTGGGCGCGCTCACCGAGCAGGCGCAGCGCGCCGTTGCCGACGAGGTGGTCCGCGTGGTGCGGGCCTGGGCAGAGCGCGGCCACGTGCCGCACTGCGTCAACCGCGCCGTGGCCACCCCCGCCACCACCCTGCTCGCCGTGCGGCACGTGAACCGCCCCGGCGTGCTGGCGCACGTCTTCGAGACGCTCGGCAACGCCGGGATCAACGTCGAGGAGATGGAGAACATCGTCTACGCCGGCGGCGAGGCCGCACTGGCGCGCATCCAGCTGGACAAGGCCCCCAGCGAGGCGCAGCTGGCCGCCATCCGCGAGAACGCCAACATCCTGAGCGCCACGCTCAGCACCATCACGCGGCGGATGTGAGCCTGCGGCACGCGCGCGCAGGCCCCACGCCTGCAGCATGCGAGCCTGCGAGGCGCGGAGCACCCATGGAACTTGATCCCGCGTCGATTCCCGTCAACCTGCGCTACAACCTGATGATCGGTGCCATCGTGCCGCGGCCGATCGCGGTGGTGGGTACCTGCAGCCCCGACGGCAAGCCGAACCTCGCGCCCTTCTCCTTCTTCATGGGCTGCGGCTCCGAGCCGATGTGCCTGGTGGTGAGCGTCGCCAACCCATCCGGCGGCGCCGGCGAGAAAGACACGCTGCGCAACGCGAAGCCGGTCGAGGAAGGCGGCACCGGTGAATTCACGGTCAGCGTCGCCACGGAAGGAAACATCGCCCGCGTCGTGGCCTGCGCCGAGCCGCTGGCGCACGGCGAGAGTGAGTTCACGCTTGCGGGCCTCACTCCCCTGCCCGGCCGCATCGTCCGCGCCCCGCGCCCCGCGGAAAGCCCGGTGACGTTCGAATGCCGCACGCGGCAGGTGATCCGCCTGGCCCCCGGCGTGGTGGGCGGCAGCAACCTGCTGATCGGCGAGGTGGTGCACGTGCACCTCGATGATTCGCTCGCGCACGAGCGCTTCCACATCGATGCCGACAGGCTCCGCGCCGTGGGCCGCATGGGCGGCTCGGAATTCTGCTCCACGCGCGACCGCGCCGCCATCCCCTACGGACGCCCGGCACTCGAGCAGGCCGGCCCGGACCAGGCTGCAAACCGCTTCGGTCACTGACTACTGCGAGCGCTTCGCAGCGCGCGCGGCGCGATCGGCTTCCAGCTCGTCAAGCATGCCGTCCACGGCACGTTCCAGCTCGTTGAACATGTGCACGAACGCCTCCGGCCCGTGCTCGTACGGATCCGCCACGTCGTCCGCCAGCGCCTCCGGATGGAAGCTGAGCATGGCCCGCAGCTTCTCCGCAGGCGCACCCCGCTTCGAGAGCGATGCGTGGTTCAGCGCGTCCATGTAGACGATCACGTCCTGGTTCTCGAAGTCACGCGCCGTGATCTGCCGCGCCA
>CAMBSR010000084.1 GCA_945870475.1 Phycisphaera mikurensis NBRC 102666 | reverse complement strand
CGGATGCGCGTGGTCATGCAGATGACTCGCGGCATCGACGTGATGCGCATCGACCTGGCGCACATCGATCTCGTGCGATGCTTGTTCGTGCAGCACCCGCAGCTCCTCCGCGCGACGCGCCTCGCGCTCGGCGGCACATCGCGCCGCACGCACGCTGCGGCGATGCGATGCCGCACGCACGGGCGCGGGCGCCATGTCCACACCCTGCCACTGCCAGCTTGGCGCCGCACGCACTCCGTCGGCCAGCGCCTCCACGTGGGCAGCGGCACCCTTGGCACGTTCGAGCGTCACTTTCCAGGCAGGATCTGCAGGAATCCGCGCCGCCAGCGGGTGGAACACGCGCAGCCACGGCACGCGCTCAGCGATCGTGCCTTCCACGCTCCACCGCGTGCTGCACGCACTCAGCACGCGGCGACGCGCACCCGGGCTGCGTTCCGCACCGCGCACCGTGCAGAGGAGCACCGACTGCGACGCCAGCTGCAGCCGACGCGTGGCAGGAAGATCCAGGCCACGGCCGTCGGCAAACACCGCGCACACGCCCGGGCAGCGCGCTGCCTGCTCGATGGCCCAGAGCCGCGCGCCGGCATCATGCGCAGGGACATCCACCAGGAGCGCACGGTCATGCAGGCGCGCATCGGGCCACGTGCGTGCGATGGGTGCGCCGAACATCCCAGCGATGCCCGCACGCATGCCGCGCACCAGCTCGCCGGGCGCCGGCCATGCATCGCGCCCGACCCACACCACGTGCCGATGCGCACCGGGGTGATGGCGAACGTCATGGAGCAGCGCGTTCCACGCAAGCTGCACGAGCACCGCGCGCACGTCGTTCGGGCGCCCCCACCACTCGTGCAGGCCTGCCCGCGGGATGCCGCCACCGAGCGCGGCATCGATGGCAGGCCAGCCGGTCGGCACATGGCGCACGGAGTCGAACGATGCGGGCGATGGATCGGTGGCCGCATCAACCGTTGATGCCGAGACCGGCGTTGCGCCGTCATGGCCCGCAGCCATGCGACCTTCGATGGCAACGATCCGCTCCGCCAGCGCTGCGCGCAGGGCACGGAGTCGATCGTTCGAGTCTGGAGGAAGGGAGTAGCCCATGGTGATGTTTGGTGTTTGTTAGGATACCATCGGCACGCGGCGCGTGTCCCCTGAAATCCTCGCGCGCAAATGCATAGGCTGCGAACCTTGGAACACCCCATGCGATACCCCACTGCCCTCGCCTTCCTGACCGCCGCCATCCTGACCGCCGCCTTCCCTGCCGGTGCCGCCCACGCTGCACCCCAGGACCCGTCGGCCAGTCAATCGACGCCAGCTGCCACCGCGCCGGCCGCCGATGCCGCCGCACCCACCGACCCCAACACCCCGCCGCCGGTCCACCCCGACAACCTCCCGCCGGCACCCGAGCATGACAACGGCGAGACGCTCTGGCCGCAGCTGGCCGTGGCGGACAACACCGCGTACACGATCTACACGCCGCAGTTCCAGACGATCAGCGGAACCCGCGCCACCGCGCGTGCGGCGTTCAGCGTGACGAAGTCCGGCGGCAGCCCGGTCTACGGTGCGGTGTTCTTCACGGCCGAGCTCGACAACGACCTGGCCGCGGGCCTCGTGGAAGTCTCCGACATGCTGGTGCAGCAGGCGAAGCTCTCGAGCGGCGCCGATGGCACCGGCATCGCGGCGGAACTGCAGAAGATCCTGATGGGTGCCAACTTCACCATCGAGCGCTCCGTGGTGCTCGAGAACATGCAGGTGGCCAAGGACCAGGCCGCCGCACGCGCCAACCTGAACAATACGCCACCCAAGATCCGCGTCATCGGGCATGCAGCGGTGCTCCTCCTCCTCGACGGCCGTCCCGTCCTGCGCGAAGTGGGCGAAGGCGTGGGCATTGCGCAGAACACGCCGTCGCTCCTGGCCTTCGAGAAGGCAAGCCGTACGTGGTTCACTCGCGTTGGTACCGACACGTGGCTCCATTCGAGTCGCTACACCGGCCCGTACATCGCGGGCAAGAAGCCCTCGGACGCTGCGCTGAAGGCGATCCAGGCCGCGCTCCCGGCCATCCATCCCGATGCATCCACCATGCCCGCCCCGCCCGCCGGCAAGGAGCCGGAGGTGGTGGTGAGCACCACGCCGATGTGCCTGGTCAGCATCAACGGCCAACCGGAACTGGTGCAGGTGGCAGACGGCCTCTTCGCTGTCGGCAACGCCAACTGCGACCTCTTCACCACCACGGCCGACAACGCATGGTGGCTGCTCTCCTCGGGCCGCTGGTTCACCACCACCGACATGATGAACGGGCCGTGGACCTACGCGAAGCCGAGCGCGCTTCCCGCCACGTTCGCGCAGATCGATCCGAAGGGAAGCTGGGGCAACGTGCTCGCGGCGGTGCCCGGCACCTCGGCCGCCACCGATGCGCTCTACCAGCAGACCGTGCCGCACGTGGCCACGCTTGACCGCACCAAGGCCAAGGCGAAGGTCAGCACCTTCGGCGGCCCGGCGCGCTTCAAGGCGATCGACGGCACCAAGCTCCAGTACGCCACCAACGCGAGCTCGCCGATGATCCTCTGCGAGGGCTCGTACTACCTCTGCCAGGATGCGGCGTGGTTCGTGGCTTCCGCCGCGAATGGCCCGTGGGCGCTCTGCGACAAGGTGCCGGCCGCCATCTACACCATCCCGCCGAGCTGCCCGCTCTACGGCGTGACCTTCGTCCAGGTCTACAACGCGACGCCGGATGCGGTGACCTTCGGCTTCACCGCCGGCTACATGAACAGCTACGAGAACGACGGCGTGGTGAGCTACGGCACGGGCTACACGTACCCGGGCGTCACCGGCCAGCGCGACCTGGTGCTCGGCGACAACTCCGACATCACCGACCAAGACACCTGGGACACCTACGGCGGCTATCCCAACACCTATGGCTACTGGCCCAACTACGGCTACACCGGCTGGGGCTACTACGGGTACCCGGGCTGGGGCGAATACAGCCTCTGGTGCGCGCCCTACTGGGCGGGCGCCGGTTGGTGGGGCGAGGCACGCGCCTACGGCGTGGGCTACGCGCTCGGCATGGGCTACGGCGACGCATGGCGCTGGGGCTACCACCCCTGGGGCTGGCGCGACGGCAACGGCTGGTGGAACAACCACTGGAGCGGCGCGTACCGCCGCGGCTGGGACACGGCTGCCACGGGCTACAACCGCGCCGGCGCCGCAGGCGACATCACGCGCATGAAGAACGCACCCGGCAATGCGGTGGCCGCATCGATGGCTGCCAACGGAGCCGGCGATGCAGCGAAGGCTGGAACCGGCACGGGTGGCAACGGACTCTGGCACCACGCCGGCGGCGTGACGGACGACGTGTCCGCCGCGCGCAACGGCCAGGTGATGCAGCAGCGCGGTGCGCATACGTACGCACGCACCGCCGAAGGCTGGCAGCGTGCCGCAGGAAGCCAGGATCCCGCGGCGGGCGGCCAGGCCAACGCCATGGCTCCGCGCGCCAACGACGGTTCATGGCGTGACGGCGCAGGTGCAGCCCAGCAGAGCACGGGCGTCGGCAGCTTCCAGGAGCGCGACGGCTCGGCGAACGCCACCGCCACGGCCCGTGGATCCGACATGAACGACTTCCGTCCCGACCAGAACCACAACTTCGACGGCAGCCCCCGCGGCGCCTTCGCGCGCGGCGAGACCAACTACGCCGACCGCGACGAGGCCATCCAGGGCACCAACGGTGGACGGAACCCGTCCACCTACCAGCGTGGTGGAAGCTGGAACGGCAGCGGTTGGAGCCGCAACGACCAGGCGGACAACGCGGGACAGCGCTACCAGCGCAACGACCAGGGCGGACAGCAGCAGTTCACCCAGAACACCGGCTGGCACGATGGCGAGGAGTCGCGTCCCACCAACAACTACCAGCGCGGATACGAAGGCTGGTCCAACGGCAACCACGGCTACGGCGAGTACAGCGGCTACACCGGCGCCCGCGGCCTGGTGAGCGGCTACAACGGTGCGGGCTTCGACAACGAGGCGCGCCCCGCCACGAGCGGCTACACCGGCGGACTCTTTGCCAACGGAGGACAGCCGGCCACCAGCGGCTACACCGGCGGTGGCAACAGCATGAACTTCAGCATGTGGGGCTACGGAATGGCCGGCGGCGCCATGCCGCACTACACCTGGATGGGCATGGGCATGTACCCCTACTACGGCGGGTACGGCGGCTACTACGGTGGCTACTACGGCGGCTACCGCGGCGGCATGATGCGCATGGGCGCGATGCGCGGCGGCATGGGTGGCATGCGTGGCGGGATGCGCGGCGGCGGCGGACGCCGCTGAGCCCGCCGAACGATGACGATTCCACGCGGGGCGTCGGCAGTGCCGGCGCCCCGCGTGTGCTTTTGTTCGTTGCGATTCGAGGCTCAGGGCAAAAGGAGATCGGCGGTGGCATCGGCCACGCCCGCGCAACCGGCGAGGGCAAGCGTCACGTCGAGTTCCTGCTTGAGGATCCCGAGCACGCGTTCGATGCCCTGCTCTCCTGCGGTGGCCAGTCCCCACAGCACCGGTCGACCGATGCAGACGGCCTGCGCGCCGAGTGCAAGTGCGCGCAGGATGTCGGTACCGCGGCGCACGCCGCCGTCGACGAGGACCGGCACGCGTCCGCCCACGGCCTCGACGCAGTGCGGAAGCACCTCGACCGTGGCCGGCGAACCGTCGAGCTGGCGACCGCCATGGTTGGAGACCAGGATTCCCTTGGCGCCGAGTTCCACGCCGCGCTTGGCGTCCTCCGGGCGGCAGACGCCCTTCAGGATGACCGGGAGCGGCGTGGAATCACGCAGCCACTCGAAGTCCTTCCAGGTGAGGCTCGCATCGATGGTCCACGAGAGCGCCTCCTGGATACCGCTGCCGGTATGGCCGGTGGGCCCGCCCGGGCGTTCCAGGTGGACGATGCGCAGGCCATCCGGCACGCGGAAGTGGTTGCGGATGTCGCGCTCGCGGATGCCCCAGACGGGCGTGTCCACGGTGAGGACGAGCGCATCGCAGCCGGCCGCCTGCGCACGCTGCGCGAGGGCGCGCACCATGCCGCGGTCGCGGCCGATGTACATCTGCATCCAGGTGCGGGCAGCCGGGTCCACGGCAGTGGCGGCGGCGCGGATGTCCTCGATGGTGGTGGTCGAGAGGCTCGAGACGATCATGGGCACGCCGGCGCGCGCGCTGGCGCGGGCCGTGGCCAGTTCGCCGTCCGGGTGCGCCATCTTCTGGAGCGCGGTGGGTGCCACGCAGAGCGGCATCGCGGCCGGGCCGCCGAGGACGGTGGCGGCGGTGGTGCGTGCGGAGACGTCGCGCATCACGCGGTACCAGATCCGCAGGCGTTCCCACGCGGCGCGGTTCTCGCGCAGGGTGGTCTCGGCCCACGCCCCGCTGCGGTAGTAGTCGCGGGGCATCGCCGGGAGCACTTCCAGCGCGTGGCGCTCGAAATCGTCGAGGTTGAGGAACGGGGCGAGGTCGGTGGTCATGGGGAGGAAAATGCCCGCCCGGCAAGGCGGATGCTCCGAGCGAAGGCGACGGATCCTACCCTGTGCACATGCGGATCCTCCCGGCACGCGCGATGATGGCACTGACGAAAATCGCTTCGATTGCCGCGGCCGCGGCGTTGGTGGCGGCGTGCCAGCGGGAGCCTGCACCATCCACGTCGGCGCGCAACGTGGAGGCCTCACCGACCGCGCAGCAACCGCCGGAAGCACCGCACACCGCGGACGCCCCGCCTGCCGGCGCCTACGGCGAATGCGACCCCACGCCCGACGGCATCGGTCGCACCTACTTCGGCCGCGAGATCGCAGCGTTCATGACGCACCAGGGCATCCAGTGGCTCGAGCGCGATTCGCGCGAGGCCGAGGAACGCACCAGCGCCCTGCTCGACGCGCTCGACCTGGGGCCCGGGATGTGCGTGGCGGACATCGGCGCAGGCAGCGGGCGCCTGACCGTGCCCATGGCGCGGCGCGTGGCGCCAGGCATCGCCTACGGCACGGACATCCAGCCGGAGATGCTCGCGTTCCTGGAGGCGCGCGCCCGCAAGGAAGTGCTGCCGAACCTGAAGGGAATCCTCGGCGACACCGACGACGTCATGCTGCCGGCGGGCACGGTGGACGTGGTGCTGCTGGTCGATGCGTACCACGAGTTCGACCGCCCGTGGGAGATGATGCGATCCATCGTGCGGGCGCTGAAGCCAGGCGGGCGCGTGGCGTTGGTGGAGTTCCGCGCGGAGGATTCCTCGGTCCCCATCAAGGCGCTCCACAAGATGTCCGAGGCCCAGGCGCGGCGCGAACTGGAGGCCGCGGGTCTTTCGTGGATCGGCACCGATGCGCGCCTGCCGTGGCAGCACCTGCTGTGGTTCCGGAAGTAGCTCGGCCCAACCGCATCCGGTGAAAGTCGTCGAACCCAGGCCAACTGGGGGAAGCATTCCCCTGTTGCATTCAACGCCGCAACGGAACACTGCTCCCCTTGTCGTCGGATGAGGCGCCTTGCCACGGATCCCACGGATCCACGGCAAGGCACCACTGCCGACATCCATCACGGCCGCGACCGTCGCTGCCCGAGAGATGGAATGAGGAGTCACAAAGGGAGATCGACATGAAGCATTTCATCACGCTTGCTGCAGTTTCGCTCGTCACCGCATCGGCCGCCGATGCGGCCATCATCACGCTCGACTTCGAGGGCATCGGAAACCAGGTCGCCGTGGGCAACTTCTACGACGGGGGGCTCGGCGTCAATTACGGCGTGGAATTCGTCGGCAACGCGCTCGGCATCGTGGCAGCCGAGGCAGGCGGAACCGGCAACTTCACCAACGCCCCCAGCATGCCCGGCATCCTGTTCTGGCTCGATGGCCCGGCCACGATCATGAACGTCGCCGCCGGCTTCACCGACGGATTCGCCACCTACTACAGCAGCATCGACCAGCCCGGATCGATCAGCATCTACGACGGCCTCAACGGCACCGGCAACCTGCTGGCGAGCCTCAACCTGGTCGCGCTCGGAAGCCAGGGCACCCCCGGCGCCGCGTACGACACGTGGGCGCTCATCGGCACCTCGTTCGAGGGCACGGGCAAGTCGGTGGTGTTCGGCGGCACCGCCAACTACATCGGATTCGACAACGTCACGTTCGGCAGCAACATCCCGGCCCCGGGCGCCTTGGCGCTCATCGCCGCGGCTGGCTTCACCGCGCGCCGCCGTCGGGCCTGAGGTCCACGTTCCGCGCGCGCAACGGCACGCAGCGGGACAACGCACGCACGCCCACCGGTCCGCCGGCGGGCGTGCTGCGTTTTTCTGCGTTGGCAGCCGGCCTCAGGCCAGCAGCGCGGGCACCACGTCACCCTTGACGTCGGTGAGGCGGTAGTCGCGGCCCTGCGAGCGGTAGGTGAGGCGCTTGTGGTCGAGCCCCAGGAGGTGGAGGAGCGTGGCGTGCAGGTCGTGCACCTCCACCGGGTTCTCCACGATGTTGTACGAGTAGTCGTCGGTCTTGCCGTAGGTGATGCCGGGCTTCACTCCGCCGCCGGCCATCCACACCGTGAAGCAGCGGGGATGGTGGTCGCGGCCGTAGTTGTCCCGCGTGAGCTGGCCCTGGCTGTAGACGGTGCGGCCGAACTCGCCGGCCCAGAGGACCAGCGTGTCGTCGAGCAGGCCGCGCTGCTTGAGGTCGGTGACGAGCGCCGCCTGCGCGCGGTCCACCGCGGCGGCCTGCTGCGTGATCTCGCCCGGGAGGTTCCCGTGCTGGTCCCAGCCGCGCATGTAGAGCTGGATGAACCGCACGTCGCGCTCCGCCAGGCGGCGCGCCAGCAGGCAGTTGGCGGCGAAGCTGCCGGGCTTGTGGACGTCGGGGCCGTACATCTCGAGCGTGGCGGCGCTCTCGGTGCTGAAATCGGTGAGTTCGGGCACCGACATCTGCATGCGGTACGCCATCTCGTGCTGCGCGATGCGGGTGCGCGTCTCGGTGTCCAGGCTCTCGGCGAACTCCTCCTCGTTCAGGCGGGTCACCAGGTCGAGCATGCGGCGCCGGTCCTCGCGGCTGACGCCGTCGGGATCGCGCAGGTGGAGCACCGCGTCGCGGCCGGCGCGGAGGCGGCAGCCCTGGTGCTCGCTCGGCAGGAAGCCGCTTCCCCAGAAGCGTGCGCTCAGGGCCTGCATGTTGCCGGCGCCCTGCGTGATCATCACCACGAAGGACGGCAGGTTGGCGTTCATGCTGCCGAGGCCGTAGCTCATCCAGCTGCCGAAGCAGGCGCGGCCGGGCTGCTCGGTGCCGGTCTGGAAGAAGGTGATGCCGGGCTCGTGGTTGATGGCCTGGGTGTGCATCGAGTGCACGAAGCAGAGGTCCTTCGCCACGCGGCCGGTGTGCGGGATGAGCTCGGACAGCATGATGCCGTCCTCGTTGTTGGCGTAGCGGTCGAAGCGGAACTTGCTGGGCGCCACCGGGAAGCGGCTCTGGCCGCTCGTCATGGTGGTGATGCGCTGGCCGTTTCGGATGGAATCCGGCAGGTCCTCGTTGAAGCGCGCCAGGAGCTGCGGCTTGTGGTCGTAGAGGTCGAGCTGGCTGGGCGCGCCCTCCATGTGGAGGTAGATGACGCGCTTGGCCTTGGGCGCGAAGTGGGGGCCGGCAAGCGGCGCGGCAGCCGCGCCGGGCACTGCCTGTCCTGCGCCTTGCGCCGAGGCGCTTCGGCCAAGAAGACCCGCAAGCGCCGTGGAACCGAGCCCCGCGCCGATGGTCGACGCCGCCATCCCGAAGAACCGCCGACGCGTCATGTTGAGGAGGTACTCCTCGAGCGCGTCGGCGTGCGGGGTCATGGGGCGCTTGGGGTTCATTGCTTCAGGTTCGGCGAGGGGCCACGAGGCGCTGCCAAGACTATGCCACTCGGGGCGGCGCGGGAAAGGGTCAATCCTTCACGATGACGCGGTCGCTCGACATGAGCGCGTTGCAGAGCATGGTCCAGGAGGCCAGTTCCGGGGCCGGGATGTCCTGCG
>CAMBSR010000083.1 GCA_945870475.1 Phycisphaera mikurensis NBRC 102666 | reverse complement strand
TTGCGAGCAGGATGCCCAGGTCGTTGCCGCCCACCTGGCCGTCGCCGTCGAAGTCCCCCGGGAGGGCCGGCGCGGGATTGATGGTGAAGGCCACCGAGTACACCTGGATGTCATCGGTGGTGGTGGACGGAGAGACCTTGATTCGGTAGGTATCCGTTGCGGGGATCACGAAGTTCTGGATCGACTCGCTGGACCCGGCGGCAGCCGAATCGCTCGCGATCAGCAGGGTTCCGCCGTTGGCTCCGCGGTAGATCCCGAACCCCAGGTTGTGGATCACGCGCGGCGTGACGGACGTCCCGGCGCTGCAGCTGCCGTCGCCGTTCTGCGGGCCGGTCAGGTAACTCGTCGGGCCCGTGGGCGAAACGGTGACCGAGACCTTCGACCCGATGGTGGCATCGAACTTGTACCAGTCGACGTCGAGGTTGTCGTCGATGGAGACGTTGGTCACGGCCGTGGTGCCCGTGGCGTTGAAGGGTGCCGGCGCGGTGGTGGCGAGGTCGTTCACCAGCTCGTACCGGTCGCCGTAGTAGCGCTGTACCGCGCGGATGTCGTCGGTCTGCGGGCCGTCGAAGGCAGCGGATGCGAACGGTTCCATCAGCTGGGTCTGGTTGACGGGGCACGTGTGGGAGACGCCGAAGCCGTGACCGAGCTCATGCATGAAGACGTTGCGGAAGTAGCGGTTGTTGTTGGCGGCCGACCAGCTGTTGCTGTTCGACGTCACGAACACCATGTCGCCGTTGTTCGGGAAGTAGCAGTACGCGAGCACGCCGGTGGCAGGAAACGTCCGGCCCACGATGCGGATGTCGCCACGGGTGGTGCCGCCGGAGGCACCCCACGCCGCATTGTCGTCGGTCACCTCGGTATAGGTGATGCCGGAAAGGTTGCTCCACGCCGTGAAGCCCTGACGGATCAGGTTCTTGCCGGCCTCCGCGCTTCCGAACTTGGTGGTGAACGTCGCCAGGAGATTGCTCGGGGAAGCCGCTCCGCCGGAGAGATCATTCGGGATCGACAGGCCGTCCGCGGGAATCGACCAGCGGAGCGTCACGGGAGCGCCGAGCTGGGAGTTGCCGTTGATGTTCCAGCGATTGCCCAGCTGGTAGGCCGCTCCGCCGTCGCCGCCGGCGGCACTGTCGCGGGCGGCCAGGTCCGCGGCCCACATCTCCTGGAGGCGCTGCGTGACCTTGGAAATCTCCTCGGCGGGCGTGCCGGGGATGAAGCAGAGCGACATCGGCACGCCGGGGATCTCGGCCATGCACGCCGGACCCATCGCAGTGGCGCCGATCATCATGCGCTCGGAGGCGGAGGCCTGGCCGGATGCCAACGGCGCCGCGGTCCGCTGCGGAACCAACGACATGGCAACGGCGACGGAGGCGATGAATGCGGCGGGAGCGATGGCTCGGTGAGCGGCGTGGATCATGGATGCGGTTTCCGTGGGTGGGGTTCCGTGGGGAAGCGAGCGCCGGGGTGTCAGGGCTCCTCAGCCATTCGCACCTCCGACAACACAAGATGTACGCTGGTTGCCGTTATGTGGGTCGGAAGTGATCAGGAAAGTCTCAGAAATCGAGAAGGCCTCGCCGGTGATGTCTCATAACAACCGGCGAGGCCTCGATTCATACTTCAATTCTACCAATCGGCACAAGGTCAGCGCTTGGCGGGAATGGTCAGCTTCATGCCGGGGCGAAGCGCCGCAGCGTCACCCTTGAGCACGCTGGAGTTGGCGTCCAGGATGCGCTTCCAGTCCGAGTCACCACCATAGAACTTCCGGGCGATGGCGACCAGCGTGTCCCCCTTCTGCACCGTGTAGGTGTTGGTGGCCGAGTTGGCGGCGCCGCTCGCGGGTGCCGAGGATTCCTTGGCGGTGGCGGTGCCTCCGGCCGGCATCTTGAGCTTCTGCCCCACCTTCAGCGCCTTGGGATCGAGCCCCGGGTTCATCTCCACGATGGCGCGCCACTTCTGGCCGTCACCGAGCTGCGCCCGGGCGATCGCCTCGAGGGTGTCACCGGACTTGACCGTGTACTCCGCGCCTGCGGGAGCGGCCGCCGGCGTCGTGGACTTGGCAGGAGGCGTCGAGATCGGCGCCGTCGGAGCGGTGGTCCCGCTGCCGGCACCGGTGGGAACCACGCCACCCGCCGACTTCGTTCCGCCGGCGGCTGCAGCACCAGCACCAGCAGCCATGGCGGCAGTCTCGGCGCCCTTCACTGCCACGGTGCCCGGAGCAGTAGTGCCCGGAGCAGTGGAGCCCGGAGCAGTGGAGCCCGCTGCGGCAGCGTCAGTCTTGGCACCACCAACGATGCCGCTGCCCGGGCCGAAGGCCTCCGGCGGCGGCGCGCCCAGCTGATCTCCCGCTGCAGCGTCGCCGCCGATGGCCTCGGGCGACTTCAGCGGATCGACCGGGGCGGCAGGATCGGCGGACGTGCCCCCGGACGGGGTCATGAATGCGAAATAGAGGCCGATGGAGGCAACTGCCACCACCACGATCACTGCACCAAGACGAGCACCGTTCGACATTTGGGAATCTCCTTCCGTGGCGAATCCGTCAGGACACTTGCATGAAGCCGGGGCGCGCTGCCCGCGGCGATGACTTCGAGCGAAGGCTCAGGCTGCGGCCGGCGCGATTGCATTCGCTCCGGCTTGGCCGTCGGCCTGTTCCGGCGATCCGTCGCCGGGCACGTAAACGAGGGGCGCGGCGATGGCAACGGACGAGAATGTGCCCGCCACCAGGCCGACGAAGAACGTGAACGCGAACGGCTGCATGCTCGGGCCACCCACCAGGTACAGCACGATGGGGGTGGCGGCGGTGCATCCGCCGGTCAGCAGGGTTCGGCTGAACGTCTGGTTCAGCGAGTTGTTGATGATGGAGCGCGTGGCGTACGGCAGCTTGCCGCGGTTCTCGCGCACGCGGTCCAGGATGACGATGGTGTCGTTCAGCGAGTAGCCGATGACCACCAGGAGTGCCGCCACGACGTTGAGGTCGACGCGGAAGTCCTGCATCCGGAGGAAGTGCCCCACCGGGGTCTCTCCGATCCACTTGCTCATCGCCAGCATGCCAAGGCACACGGAGATGTTGAAGACGACTCCGATCACCGTGGCCACCGAATACAGGAGCGAGCCGAAGCGCACCCAGATGTAGATCAGCATGCCGATGCAGGAGAGCAGCACGGCGAGAGCGGCCTGCGACGCCAGGTCGCGAGCCACCGACGGCGAGATGCTGGACACCTGCTCGAGCGATGCCTGCTGGCTCAGCGCCGAGGACACGAGCTTCCACTCGAGGTCCGCGTAGTTCTTCTGCCAGGTGGTGTCGGAGATGCGCGCGCCGGCCAGGTCCGGGTCGGCCACCACGATGGCCAGCGTGCGGTACATGCCGGGCGACACGGCGTCGAGGCCGACCACGTCCACCGTGCGGCCGCCCGCCTCGGCGAATGCCGGGCTGCTTCGCATGCGACGGATGCGCTCCGCCGCGTCGGCGGGTGCGAGCGGCGGATCGATCTCGGAAACCACGATCGCCACGCCGCCCATGACGGAGTCGCACGGGTAGTCAAGCGACGGCCGGCCGAGGACCTCGCCGAGGCCGGGACGGTCGATGCGGAACGAGTGGCCGATCGCGGACGCCTCGCCGAGCCCGGCGAACTTCACCGGACGGCGGATGTCCATGTCGTCCTTGAACGCGTCCACCACGGCCGCCACCAGCGAGGTGGCGATGGGGGCATCGTCCGCCACGCCCGCCGCGTTGGGGACCTTGATCTGGAAGGACGAGGACTCGAGCGCGGCGTTCGTCTCGCCGACCGTGAGGACGGTGGCGTTGCGGAGCTCGCCGAGGACCGGGTCAGCAGCGTTGGCGGTGCCGACCTCGCGCAGGCGCTCCTCCACCGTGTTGCGGCTGAGCGCGAGGCGACCGCCGAAGTCATGCTCGCCGGCGCGCGCGGGGCGCGTCGACATGGTCATGGTGGTGCCGCCGCGGAACTCGGTCTCGAAGATGTCGCTGCCGCGGCCGAGGGTGGCCGCCACGCAGACGATGCCGAACACGAGCGCCCCGCCCCAGAACACGAAGCGGAAGCGCAGCCAGTCGATGTTGGGGTGCAGCGCGCGGGAGAGCGCAGGCACCGCGATGGGGAGCATGGAGATGCTCTTGGCGTTCAGGCCGAGGGCGTAGAGGCGCAGCAGCACCTGGGTGACGATCAGGCCCGCGGCCAGCGTGCTGAATACGCCGATGCCCATGACCAGCGCGAAGCCCTTGACCTCGGCACCGGCGAACCAGTACAGCACCACGACGACGATGAGGTGCGTCATGTTGCCGTCGATGATGGCCGTGGCGGCACGGCGCATGGCGGTCTCGATGGCCTCGTACAGCCCCTGCTTGCGATCGACCAGCTCCTCGCGCAGGCGCTCGTAGATGAGCACGTTGCTGTCGACGGCGATGCCCAGGTTCAGCGCGATGCCGGCGAGGCCGGGCAGCGTGAAGCTGGCGTCCACCAGGGACATCGCGTAGAAGATGATCAGCGCGTTCACCAGCAGCGAGATGTTCGCGATGATGCCCGGGAGGAAGTAGTAGAGCGCCATCACCGCGAAGGTGGCGGGCACCGAGATCAGCACGCTGTTGAGGCCGCGCTGGAGGTTGTCCTTGCCCATCGCCGGGCCGAGGACGCTCACCGAGACGGGCTCGGGCGAGAGCCGCGCGCCGAGCGAGCCGGAGGCCAGCACGCGGACGAGGTAGTCGATTTCCTTCTCGCTGAAGTTGCCGGTGATCTGGCCGCGGTCGCCGATCTTGGAGTTGAGGTTCGGCGCGGTGTAGACCTGGTTGTCCAGGACGATGGCCATGGGCTGGCCGACGTTGGCGCCCGTGAGGCGGCCCATCTCGGTGCCGCCGGCATCGTCGAGCTGGAAGCTGACGGCGGTGCGGCCGAGTTCGTCGGCGGTACGGCCGACCTGCTTCATCGCCCATTCCTTGCCGCCGGTCTCATGGACCAGGCTGCGGTCCGGGGTGGTCCAGAGCAGGACGTAGATGCTCTTGTCCGGGCCTGCGCCGGCCACCAGGCCACGCGAGGAAGCGAAGTAACCGGCCGGGTTGGCCTGGAGCATCTCGCGCGCGGCGGGGGTGTTCGCCCACTCGTCGATGCTGTTGATCTTGAACCAGCGCGCCACCGGGCTTTCGGCGGCGATGGGGCCGCCCTCGGCGAGCTGCTTGCGGAGCTCCTCGATGTTGACGCCCAGCGAGTTCTGCGTGGTGACGGCGATGCGGAAGTCGAGCACGCCCGCGCCGCGAAGCAGGCGCTTGAGGTCCTCCGGGTCATCGAGCGTGGTGCGCTTGGCGGCGTAGGCGTCGTAGAGCGAGAGCGCGGTGTCCACTTCCGCAGCGGCGGACGGGAACTCGGCCTTGAGCTGGGTGACGGCCGTGTCACGGTCCTCGCCCTTCTTGGCGGTGACGGGGAGCACCACCACGCGCGACCAGCGGCTCGAGCTGAGCGCGCCGGTCTGCACCTTGGAGCGCGCGGCGTCGTAGTTCACTTCCGCGGCAGCGGCGGCATCGGCCAGCGTGTCGAGGTCGGCACCCTGCTTGCCGGCACCCTTGGCGGCGTCGTAGGCGGCACGCGCGGAGCGTGATGCGGTCCAGGCCTGCTGCAGCGCAGCGAACTGGTCGACGCGGGAGGCGTCGCCCTTGGCGAGGTCGGTGGCCTTGCCGGACTCGAGCGCGGCATCGAGCTCGCGCGGGGTCAGGCGGGCCTTGGAGAGGAGCGCATCGAGCGCGTCCGTGTAGGCCTTCTGCGCAGCGCGGACATCGTCGCCCGGCAGCGGCATGACCACCTCGATGCGGTCCTCGCCCTGCGGCGTCATGGTGAGGTCGAGCACGCCCTGCGGATTGACGCGGTTCTTGAGCGTCTTGATGGTCTGCTTCAGCAGCTCGCTCTTGGTGGCGGAATCGGCGCCAGCCGGCATGTTCACCGAGTAGATCAGGCTGACGCCGCCGCGCAGGTCGCGCCCGAGCTTGATCTTCTGCTCGGGCGGCAGGATCGCGAGCACCATGATGACGCACGTGGCGGCAATGACCGCCACGTCGAGCAGCGTGCGCTTCAGGGGCGCGAACGACTTGCGGACCGCGGCCACGTAGATGACGAGGAGCAGCGGGAGGATCAGCGTGTGGAAGAGCAGGTGCATCGTGTTCTCGGGGGTTCCGCGTGAATCAGTGCCGAGTGAATCAGTACCAAGTGAATCAGTACCAAGTGAATCAGTACCAAGTGTGTCGGGAGCGTGGACGGGCGGTTCAGGCCGCGGCGTCCTGCGGGATCACTTGCGAGATCGCGCTCTTGGTAAAGGTGATGCGGGTATTCGAGGTCTCGTCGACCTTCAGGATGATCTCCGCATCCTTGACCTCGACCACGGTGCCGACGACGCCGCCGATGGTCAGCACCTTGTCGTGCTTCTTGATGTTGCCGAGGAGCTGGTCGCGCTTCTTCTTCTCGCGGCGCGAGCTGACGAAGGAGAAGAGGATCATCGCTCCGAGGAGGACGATCATCATGATCATGAAGCTGCTGCCGCCGGGGGCGGCGTTGGACGCGCCGGGAGCCGCGGCACCGGGAGTGCCGGCGGCGGGTGCCGCGGCGGGTGCGCCCGGGAGCCCGGGGCCTTCCGCGGTTTGGGCCACGGAGTGTGCGATCAGGTTCAGCGCGGACGGGATCAGGTTGGTCATGGTTGCTCGTCGGTCTCTGGCTGCTCCCGCCCGGCGCCGATACACGGCCACGAGCCAAGGAGCCAAGACCACGCATCTTCACGAATGGCGGTCTGGATGTCCATCATAAGCCGTTGGAAGTGCCTGATGTTATGGACACTCACCAATGTTGGCCCCAACATCTCCTCCGCGGTGAACAGGTGCCGGAGGTAGGCCCGGCTGAAGCCGCCGGCGCACGCCTCGCAGTCGCAGGAGGGGTCGATGGGGGCGTGGTCGTCGGCAAACCGGGCATTCCGCAGGCGGATGGAGCCATTCCGTGTGAAGGCGTTGGCGTTTCGGCCGTTGCGGGTGGGAAGGACGCAGTCGAACATGTCCACCCCGGCCGCCACGGCCATGACGATGTCGCGTTCGTAGCCCACGCCCATCAGGTACCGGGGCTTGGCTTCAGGGAGGAGGGGCGCCGTGAACTCCACCACCTTGCGGATGGCGTCGGTGCCCTCCCCGACCGCCACCCCGCCGATGGCGAAGCCAGGCAGGTCATGGGAGCAGACGCCCTCCACGGAGCGGCGGCGGAGGTCCAGGTCGGTGGCACCCTGCACGATGCCGAAGAGCGCCTGGTCCTGGGGCCGCGCATGGGCCCGGACGCAGCGGTCGAGCCAGCGGAGGGTGCGCTCGTGGGCTTCCTCGAGCCGGCGTGCATGGTCCTCGATGCGACGGGTGCGGGCCAGGCGGCGTTCGTCGGCGCCCTCCTCCGGGAGGGCCGCCGGGGCGCAGTCATCGAACGCCATGATGATGTCGGCGCCGATCTGGTTCTGGACCCGCATGCTCGAATCGGGCCCGAGGTGCACCTTGGAGCCGTCGATGAAGCTGCGGAACGTGACGCCGTCCTCGCCCAGCACGGCGGTGTCGCTCATGCTGTAGGCCTGGTAGCCGCCGCTGTCGGTGAGGATGGGGCCATCCCAGCGCATGAAGCGATGCGTGCCGCCGAAGCGCTCCAGCCGATCGCCGCCCGGGCGAAGGAAGAGGTGGTACGCGTTGTTGAGGATGATCTGGCTGCCGGTACCGCGGATCTGCGCGGGCGAAAGCCCCTTCATCGCGGCGGCGGTCGCCACCGGCATGAAGGCCGGCGTGTCGAAGGAGCCGTGCGGGGTGGTCACGCGGCCGAGCCGCGCGCGGTTCGACGCGCTGCGCGCGAGGATCTGGAAGCGCAGCGCACTCACTGCGATTTCCGGCTGGCCTCGCGGAGAATGCGCTTCTCGGATTCCGTCAGCGAGTGGAGGCCGTTGGCGGAGATCTTGTCGAGGATGCGGTTGACCTCGACGCTGGTGGAGCCGCCCTGGACGGTGCCGCGGCGGGCGGCCACGCGGGCGCGCGCCACGCGACTGGTGGGGTCGTACTGGCCGAAGAAGTCGAAGAACCCGTGCAGGTGCGCGGGATTGCGCACCAGCCAGAAGCCGGCAAGCGCACCGCCGATGTGCGCCGCCTCGCCGCCGGCGTTGGCCCATCCGAAGATCACCGCCAGCAGCGCGAACCCGAGCAGGCCGTAGGCGAGCGTCGCCAGGCGCATGGGGATGACGAAGAAGAGGAGCACGGTGGCGTTGGGCGCGAGGTACGCGGCCGCCATGATGACGCCGAACACACCGGCGGAGGCGCCGACGAGCATGGTGTCCGAGTCGTTGAAGAGGAGCCCCGGGAGATGGAAGCCAGGCCCGAACGCCGCCTGACCGCCGATGGCCAGGCCATTGAGGAAGAGGTACATCAACCCGCCCGCGATGCCGCACAGGAGATAGAACGCCAGGAAGCGCTTCGACCCCAGGAACTGCTCCACCATTCCTCCGAAGAAGAACAGCGTCATCATGTTGAAGAGGATGTGGTTCAGGTTGGCGTGCAGGAACTGGAACGTGAGGAAGCGCCAGACCTCGAAGCCGCTGATGCCGAGGATGGGATCGGAGCCGTAGACGGCACGCGCGGTGGAGAAGTAGCCCATCCGCGTCAGCGGACGCTCGAAGCGGTAGTCCACCGTGGCCACCGGGTTGCTTCCGCCGAGGACCGCGACACCCCGGCCCGTGCCGCCGCCGGTGGCCTCGGGCACGGTGAACTTGAACTCCCGGCGATCGAGCTTGCGCATCTGGTCCGCCGACACGCCTTCGAGCAGGTTGCTGCGCACCGGCTCCGCGGTCGGCTTCAGGAATCCGTCGATCACGAACACCGCCACGCAGACGGCGATGATCCACGTGGTGATGGACCACCCCGGCGAGGCGGCGTGGCGCGGCGGGGTGCGCGCATCGGATCGGTAGTACGAGCGGTCGTGGATGCCCATGGGAGGAGACGAACGATATCGGAAAGAACCGCGGTTCCGTGGGAGTCAGCGTCCGCCGTTGCGGCGCCGTTCCGTGGCACGCGCCAGGATGGCGCGTTCGGCATCGCTCAGGCG